>JARGFK010000041.1 GCA_029211065.1 Desulfobacterales bacterium | reverse complement strand
ACGGCAATGCACCTGGTCGCCATCAAAACTAAATCCATAATAGAGGCATTTGGGTTCCTCATCTGTTTTTTCAACAAACTGTTCGCACAACAACTTAAAAACTTCAAGCTTGCCTTCATGAACCTTGAAGTAAGGCACAATCGTACAACATTTGTCTTGGGTTGCCATGATACCCTCCTTAAGTGTTTAAATTTTATTTTTTGGCCACTGTCCGGGCTCAGGTCAGATGCGATTTCAGTGCGGAGTGAGAATGATATGCCACACTGTTTAATAAACGTAGAAGCTACAGGAGATTGATATGTGATTGTGAGATTCCGATTATTCGATTATCAGTAATTGGTCGCAAAGCAGATCAATGCGTAATTTCAATTCCGCTTTTCAGTATATGACCAAGCAACGTGCCAGGCTCTGCATTTCTTACCTGAGAAGGTGCAAATCCAAGAACATCCATCGGGAAAGGTATATCCCATGCAGCTTTTCCCAGGAAGCCCGCCTTGTCCCAAAGACTCATCTTTTCAAACAACGGTGATATAACGGCTATGTCTACATCGCTTCCCATCGTGATGTTCTGACGCACCTGTGACCCAAAAAGGTAGACCGTTTCAACAGGTACTCCCAATTCGCTGAGGTTTTTTATGTACCGGAATATTATTCTTCTGATTTTAGGTGTTGCTTGAACCACTTTAACATTCTCTTTGTGTCGATTAGTATCCGTTTGGCCGTGTCCTGATTAAATTCTTTCGACAATGTCCGAAGATCTTCGGGGTACCGGGTAGCAATACTGACATTATCGATTCTTTGCAAAAAATCCTTAAGATCATCAGGTGGTGATATATTTGCCCTTTGTGACAGGACAATCAGATTATGAATCTTCGGGGGCATATCTTCGGGATGCTTATGCGCCAGCAATGCTTTCAGCATTTTTTCCATGGCAAGGTGACACATAAACACTACATAAAGATATCGGCCAGCCTTGAACATAGCATCGGCAGTTAGAATATCGTAGTTTGATGTAGCTACCCAGTTCTTTACAATCTTATCCATGGAGTTTAACAATGCCGTTAATTCAGGAATAAGCTATTATATATCAGATACACGCTTAATGATAAAATAGGGGAAACAGCTGAATCTGTCAACGGGATTTAAGTGTATTACAGGAATCGAAGGGGCATTATCTCCACTTCCGAAAAATTTTATTCGGTAAACGTTCCCTTAATTTCCAACAAATAAAACTGCTAAACAAACGGTTCAAATATCCTTTAGCCGTGTTTGTTTAAATAAGGTTTGAATTATTCGCACCTCCTGGTTGTGAATTGGAAGGTCCCAAAAAGCACCTATCGCGTCAGGCGGCGGTACTTGATGCGGTGGGGCCGGTCGGCTGCCGCGCCCAGGCGCTTTTTGCGGTCGGCTTCGTATCCCGACCAGTTGCCATTAAAGAAAACAACCTGGCTGTTGCCTTCAAAGGCCAGGATATGGGTGGCAATGCGGTCCAGGAACCAGCGGTCGTGGCTGATCACCACGGCGCAGCCGCCGAAATTTTCCAGGGCTTCTTCCAGCGCCCGCAGGGTGTTGACATCCAGATCGTTGGTGGGTTCGTCCAGGAGGATGACGTTGGCCCCTTCCTTGAGCATCTTGGCCAGATGCACCCGGTTGCGCTGCCCGCCGGAAAGGGTTCCAATTTTTTTCTGCTGGTCATTGCCGGATAAATTATAGCGGGCCACATAGGCCCGGGAGTTGACCAGGCGATTGCCGAGTTCAATCTGATCGCTGCCGCCGGATATTTCTTCCCAGATCGTCTTGTTGGGATCCAGTTCGCGGTTCTGGTCGATGTAAGCCAGTTTCACCGTCTCGCCCAGCCGGAAGGAGCCGCTGTCCGGCTTTTCCTGGTCCGTGATCATCCTGAACAGGGTGGTCTTGCCGGCGCCGTTGGGACCGATAACCCCCACAATTCCGCCGGGGGGCAAACGGAATTCCATGTTTTCAGTCAGCAGGCGATCGCCGTAGGCCTTGCCGACTTTTTCAGCCTCAATGACCACATCGCCCAGGCGGGGTCCCGGCGGAATATAAAGTTCCAGCTCTTTTTCGCGACCCTCAGCTTCCTGGGAAAGCAGTTTTTCGTATGAATTGATACGTGCCTGGCTCTTGGTGTGGCGGCCCTTGGGCGACATGCGGATCCATTCCAGTTCGCGCTGGAGGGTTTTCTGGCGGGAGCCTTCGGACTTCTCCTCCCGGCGCAGGCGTTCCTGTTTCTGCTCCAACCAACTGGAGTAGTTTCCCTTCCAGGGGATCCCTTCCCCCCGGTCAAGTTCGAGAATCCAGCCGGCGACATTGTCCAGAAAATAACGGTCATGGGTGACGGCAATGACGGTGCCCGGATATTTCTGCAAATGCTGTTCGAGCCATGCGACGCTTTCGGCATCCAGATGATTGGTGGGTTCATCCAGCAGCAGAATGTCCGGCTTTTGCAGCAGCAGGCGGCAGAGCGCCACCCGGCGTTTTTCGCCGCCGGAAAGGATTGTGACCGACGTTTCTTCGGGGGGACAGCGCAGGGCATCCATGGCCATTTCCAGTCGCGAGTCAAGCTCCCAGGCATCCTGGGCATCCAGTTTTTCCTGGACCTGTCCCTGACGTTCGATCAGAGCGTTCATTTCATCATCGCTCATGGGTTCGGCAAACTTGGCGTTAATCTCTTCAAACTCCTTTAGGAGATCCATTGTTTCCTGGACGCCTTCTTCAACCACCTGCCGAACGGTTTTATCCACGTTCACCAGGGGTTCCTGCTCCAGATAGCCGACGGTGTATCCTTCCGAAAGGACGGTTTCGCCGTTAAAATTCTGATCGACCCCGGCAAGGATGCGCAGCAGAGAAGTTTTACCGGAACCGTTTAGTCCCAGCACGCCGATTTTGGCGCCGTAGAAATAGGACAGTGAGATATCCTTTAATACCGGTTTTTTATCATAATACTTGCTGACCCTGATCATCGAATAGATGACTTTGTTGATTTCGCTGCTCACGTTGTCCCCCTTATGAGATCATCGGTTTCCATGTCTGAAATAAACAGGCACCGATTGTTTTTATAAATTCCTTGCGGAAAAAGAGCTGTTTTCTTTTTGAATTAATGGTAAAGAGCCAACTTCCGTATGAGCGTCGATATCACAGTGCGGACTACGGATCAATCACAATTAACGGTAATGAAAGAGATGGTTTCTATGGATAAAAAGGGTGTCGCCATTCCCCTGACAGCTACACTGGTGATCCAGGCCCTGGTTTCCATGGCGGCGTTTGCTGCACCGATTTTTGCGCCGACGGCGGCCGGGGACATCGGCATTTCCGCGACCAGCGTCGGTATTTATATCGGTCTGATCTATATCACCAGCATGTTTTCAAGCCTGTGGAGCGCTGATTTTATCGGCCGCTACGGCGCCCTGCGGGTCAGCCAGGTCTGCCTGCTTGTTTGCGGTATCGGGCTGGCCCTGGCGGCGGCGGGTTCGGTGCCGGTATTGATCCTGAGCGCGCTGATTCTGGGTTTGGGGTATGGTGCGGTCACGCCGGCCAGTTCCCATATCCTTTCGCGCAATGCGCCGGCAAGCCTGATGTCGTTTGTATTCTCCATCAAACAAACAGGGGTTCCGCTGGGGGGGGCCATGGCCGGCGCGATCGTACCGTCCCTGGTGTTATTTGCGGGCTGGAAGTATGCCGTTGTTATTGTGGGGGCTATTTGCGGACTGAGCGCAATCCTGGGACAACCGATCCGCAGGGGGATCGACGGCGATCGTGAGCCGGCCCGGCGGATTTCCTTTCAGGGCGTGACCGGGCCGCTGCGGCTGGTGGTGACCCACCGGCCACTGCTGCGGCTGGCGATCATCTCATTTTTTTATGGCGGCATGCAGCTGTGCCTGATTACTTACCTCGTCATTTACCTGACAAAGAATATCGGTATGGCGCTCATCGCCGCCGGGCTGACCCTTTCTGCAGCCCAAATCGCCGGTATCGTTGGGAGGATCATCTGGGGTATTATTGCCGATCGGTTTTTAAAACCGCCGCTGGTGCTGGGATTGATCGGAATTATGATGTCGCTGGGGGCTGTTGCGACAGCCTGTTTTTCGCCGGACTGGCCGTACCCGGCCATCTGGATCGTCGTGATCGTATTCGGCGCCAGTGCCATCGGCTGGAACGGGGTTTACCTGGCAGAGGCGGCGCGCCTGGCGCCCGGCGGACAGGTCAGCGCCGCCACCGGCGGCTGTCTTTTTTTTACCTTCCTGGGGGTGGTGGTGGGACCGCCGGTTTTTGCAGGGGTGGCCGCGTACACCGACAGTTATTCACTGGGATATCTGCTTTTCGCCGGCTTCACGTTTGTTTGCGCATTGGTGGCTATTCTCAGCGGACGTAAGAAGGCGGATCACTGATTCCCGGAAGATAGGGAGCGCGCTGCTTAAGGAACCTTAAGGCTTTAAGGGAGCAGAAGGCAGTTTGTAGTAGGCAGTAAGCAGTATGCAGCAGGCACGGACGTTTCTTGTCCGGCATACCCCGCAGGGCGTAGCCGGATCAGTTTATAGTATATTTATCTGAAAACTCAACAGTTCAACAGCTTACCAGCTTACCATCTATTGTGACCCCTCATTGTAGAATTTGAAAAAGATTGGAAAAGTCATCGGTCCAGAGAATGCGGCGGCGGGCTTCCTTGTTTTCGGTTGATGTTGCCTCCAGGATGTCTTCTATGGACAGGAACGCGCTGGTGCGGGTCATGAGCATCCAGGTGGTCTCGTCGATCTCCTCTTCTGCTTCGGAATCCGAAATACCCACACGCAACCCGGACCGTCTGGGCATATTCAGCAGGGCGAGTCCGACGCCGCTGCGGTCGCCGTAATAGGTGGTGGCCTGTCGTCGTCGGTTTACCGCGGTAAACTGACAGCCGTGGCTGATGCGGCCGTGCTGGAGGGTGTAATTCATCAGATCCGGGTTTTTGGAATTGTATACGGCAACACGCAGAATACCATAGAAATTGCGGGTAAGAGAAAGGGAATCCGCCATTGTCTCACGGGCGTTGCGCCGCAGCGATTCGCCCAAAAATCCCAGGGACGCCAGACAGATCAGAATATAGGCCCATGCCTGCCAGGGGCGCGTCCGGCGCTGCGCAAGTCTGCGTTCATACCAGAAAGCGGTCATTGCCAGGGCGCAACAGGCCACAGGCCGATATGCAGTTCCAGGTAAATGGAGAAAAAAGCCGGAGCTGCCACCGTAACAAAGAGGCCGCCAAGGGCGCCGCCGGCCGAAACCATCAGGTAAAAGAAAGTCAGGTCCCGCGGGTGCGGTTTTAACCGGACCAGTTCGCCATGACAGACCATGCAGAGGATAAACAATCCGCCGGAATAGCCCAGGACCTGGGTATGGATGGCAAGATCCACACCTTCATCCAGCAGCCAGAGTATGGCCCCCGCTGCAATGATCAGCAGCGGCCAGAATACCGGGCGAAAGTACAAACGCTCATTTTCGAAACACAGAATGAAGGTTGTCAGGTAGAGGGAAAGCGGCAGAATCCACAGAAACGGCACCACGGCGATATCAGCGCAGATCTGATTGGTAACCGCCAGCAGCAGCACCGAGCCGCAGGCTGCCAGGGCCAGCCACAGCAGCGCCGCCAGCGGGCCGGGGCGCTGAGACCCGTCGACGGAAACCGCTTCCGGCCAAATTACAAATAAATCTCAAAATGCAATGAACAATGACTAAAAATATTCAGGATGAGATATAGTCCGGATTTTTAAATTTTTGTCATTGGGATTTGATTGTTATTTGGAGTTTGATGCTTGGGATTTCAAAAAGTGGATGAAATTCGAACAAAGCAACTCTCCTCTGGTCAGGATTCTTTAATCGATCATATGTTTACGCCATCGGCGAAAACGACGCCGGAATCAGAATCTTGTTTTGCTGGCTGACCAGCATCTCACGGGTTTGGGGGGGCCAGGTATCGAGTTTGCGGGACTCCTGACGGACGCGCTCACGGTCATCCAGGCTGGCGTAGGGCCAGATGTGGATCCAGACATTCAGCAGTCCGAGTTCGCTGGACATACAGGCTGCCAGGGGCGATAGCTCCATGCGTCCGCCTTTTAAAGCTGTTTCAAAACGTTCAATGACCGTCGGCATGGAACCGGGCCTGTATTGATAGATCCGCATTTCATAAACATTTCCGAGTTTCTGGCCGCCGCCCAGTTTTTGCGAATAAGGGGCCGGCGTGAAAATTTCCGACTGCATGGCCAGAACCAGTTCGGCGGTTTTAGGCGGCCAGCCGGGTTCTTTGGCGAGGCGGCGACGGACCTCGGCTCGATGGCCCAGATCGTCGAAAGGCCATACATGGATGACCTGGTTCAGCGGTCCAAACTCGGTGTGCCAGAAGGCTGCCAGCTCCGAATAAGTGGTGCGGCTGGGCAGTGCGGCCTCAAAACGCTTTTCAAATTCGGGGATGGAACCAGGTGTCAGGGTATAGGTCCGGATTTCGTAAATCATTAATTTCCTCCTTTTGTCCGTCAGGGTATGATCTCAGGCGTTTGTCCACCCAGGCGGCAGGCCAGGATGGCGCCGGAACTTTCTTGTAAATGTTCCACAATTTTTTGGGCCAACTGCTGCCCCATGCTGGCTTCTTCATCAATGATGATGTCTGCGCCGGCCATTTGAATTTCCGTAACATGGCGGTTATAGCGTGAGCGGGCGGCGATGGTCAATCCATTTCTTAAGCTCCGGAGCAGTTGAACGATTCGAATAACCGAGTATGGGTCCGGCACCGTTACCACCGCCAGACATACATCCGACAGGCCGGCGTGCACTAAAACTTCTTCGCTGGCGGCATCGCCCAGATGGAACGGGATTCCCAATTCCTTGGCAACCGCCAGGCTCTGGGGGTTTAAGTCGATGCCGATGGGTTCAAGTTGGCGCTCCTTCAGGACCGTTGCAATTTCACGGCCGGCCGGCCCCAGGCCCACCACCAGTACCCGGGTGGTGGCGGACTGAGACGAACTTGGACTGTCCCGAACACCGGCCGGCATTCGGCGGGAAATCAGGTTCATCAGGCGATCGGTAGTGGGAAACGCCAGGGTTACCATGTAGGGGGCGGCGAATATGAGCACGATAATCACCGCAACAATGAGGTCAAAGGCATCATTTTCCAGGATTCCGCCCGCCCGGGCGGCGGCGGCCAGCACAAAGGAAAACTCACCGACCTGGCCCAGGGTAATTCCGGCGGCCAGGCTCTGGTGGGTATTGAGTTTGAATAAGCGGCCCACGCCGAAAATGATCACTGTTTTAACAACAAAGATCAACAGCGCTGCCGGGAGAACCCAATGCATATGATGCAGGAACCAGAGCGGTTTGAAAAGCATGCCCACCGACGCAAAAAAGAGTGTCACCATGATGGCCCGAAGGGCACCGATGTCGGCCCGTATCTGGGTTGCAAAGGGCGATTCACCCAGGAGCATGCCGGCGATAAACGCCCCCAGCGCCGGTGAAACCCCAATGCTGTGCGCCGACCATGCTGACCCCAACCCGGTGGCGATGGACAGCAATATCATCAGCTCACGGTTTGCAAAAACCCCCTTGGCGGACAGCAGCAGCGGCAGGATATAATTCAGAACAAGATAAAAGGCCATAATCAGGCCCACAATCGAGGCGCCGATTTTGAGCAGATGCAGGCCCATGCTGGTGTCGGCGGCGGCCGGCGTAAGAAGGCTGACCATTACCACCAACGGAACGATGGCGATATCCTGCAGCAGCAGGATGCCCAGGCAGAATCGCCCGCGGATGGAATCGATTTGGGCGGTTTCAACCAGCATTCGCATGACCACGGCAGTGGAACTCAGGGACACGAGGGCGCCGATGGTCAGGGCCTGGGGCAGGGTTAGCGGGATGACTAAAACCAGCGCGACGAGGCCGATGGTAGCGAGAACTTGAACCAAGCCGCCGCCAAATGCGCTGGGACCCATCTGCCGCAGCCGCTTAAACGAAAATTCGAGTCCGATGGAAAACAGGAGCAGGGCGACCCCCAGTTCGGCAGCGTTATTGACCGCAGCGGCATTGAACAGCAACGGGCCGATAATCGTACCGGCCAGCAGATACCCCACGATGGGATTTTGACCCAAACGCTGGGCCAGCGCACCCAGCAGGAAAGCGCCCCCCAGGAGCATCACCAGTTCTTTTAAAAAAAACCATAGATCCATACTGTCTCCATGAAAATGATCGTGTCAGCCTACCTGATTTCCGTACAGGTTTCAATTGAGATGAAATCCATTGGGTGTGAGCAGCAGAAACGCCACTAGAAAAGCCTCTTCCTGGGGGACGATTTCCGGCAACTTTTCAAGAAAACCGGCAGTGGGTTCGTAGAACCATGGCTGATAACGCATTTGCTGCCGCTGCAGGGCGCCTAGCAGGAGGCTCTGTTTGGCATCCCCCTCGCGAATGGCTGTGATCAGTCCTTCCTTATCCCTGGCGCCGAAGCGTTCCAGCCATTCACGATACAAGGGGGCGGGCTCGCGGTGCAGCATCCCCAGATCAAAGTAAAACGCATCGTATAAGCCCAGCAGGAGGGCTACCGACAGCGACAGCTCGTCTTTGGCCTGGGGCGGGATATTGAGCAGGTACTTATGGAGCAGCAGGTCGTAATGGCGGGGATTTCCCCAGAGTGAGATTGCCCGGGCGGCTTCGATGAGAACATAGGGATTTTCGGATTCAAAGAATTTTTTTTCGATCAAGGCAAACGGGCTGCGCTCATCCAGCTCAACCAAGGCATAAATAGCTGCGCCGCTTAGCAGAAAGTCCTCGCTGTCAATTGCCCGGATCAGCAGCGGCACGGCTTCAACCACTTTTCAGTGACCCAGCCGGTAGGCCGCCTGATGGGCCGTGGTAAATTGATTGACCTGTAAATCTCTTTGAAGCGCTTTAATAAGGGATCGTGTGGGTTTGGCACGCTGTAAGGCATCCATGGCGCGTTGCCGGATAAAAATGCTGGGTGAATCTAAATAATGCTCCAGATCGGCCTGATAGATGCGTGAATCGGTGTGCATCAGGGCCGACAGGGCCTTGGTTTCTTCATCTTCACTCTGCACGCTGATGGCGCGTTTAACCGCGTGTATGGCGCGCCAGTCCCATGGAGAGAAGAGGGCGCTGAGGGCATCGCGGATGCCCTGGGATTTCAGCCGCGGCAGCTTAAAGAACACCACCGTGCGAAAGATCAACAGCAGGAGCAATCCGCCGTAGAACCAGCGAAAATGCTGCAGCGGATCAATGGGAAGGGAAGCGGACAGTTTCAGCTTTTCCAGCAGCCACCCCCCTAAGATCAGCGCCAACCCTCCCACCAGACCCCCGAGAGCCCGGGTGATGATTCCATGGGCGAGCTGATGGGCATGGGTGGTGATACTGATAAAATAATGCTGCATGGCGGCGTTAAAGGCGATATGGACATAGCCGTTGACAAAAAAAAGGACGCCGATGAGGACCGCCGTAAATGTTTTCGGCAGCAGAATGACCAGGGCAACGCCGGCAATGTCCAAAAAACTGGTAATCACCAACAGGGGACGCGAGCCGAGCTGGTCCAGAAAAAGGCGGTAGGTATAAGATGCTACAATGCCCCCAACGGTGGCAACCAGGACAAAAAACACGACGGTCTGGTCGCTGAGACCGTATCCCTGCTTGGCGATCAAGATGCCGAAAGCATAAGTGACCCCTTGGGTGATGGGGATTACCAGCATCATCACCATGAACCATTTACGGCCCCGGGTCGCCAGGCTCCACCGGAGCTCTTCCCAAAGCTTTAACGGCGTTTTTGTGCGAAAGATACCGGATTCCGGCACTTTGAAGAGTGCGCCGGCGCCGATTAAACCACACAGCATGCCAAAAGCCAAAAGGATCTGGTAGCGGTGGAGCGGAGCAGCTGTTCCTAAAAAGAGGGCCATTCCAAGGGTCATCAGGATTGATCCGAACTGGGAGATCCTGGATGAATTCGATATCAGCTCGCCGCGGTCACGCGTGGTCGTCAACTCGGTAATAATGCCGGTAAAGGATATCAGACCCGCGGCCCGGCCCAGCATAAAGCCCAGCGAACCAAAAAACATGAACCACAGGGGTATGTTCGCACCAAACCGGAGCGTCCAGGGGGCGATGATCATCAGGGCGGCCGAGCAGCTGCGGATTCCCCAGAACAGGCCGGCTGTTCCGGTTACGCCGAGCCGGGATACCGTGGTATATCCCAGCACCATTGCCGGCAGGGTCACATACTGCAGGGAGGTAACAATTCCCACCCATGTTTCGGTGGCGCCCAGGCGCAGCAATAAGAGGATGACCACCCCTTCGGCCAGTGCCGCCCAGGAAAAGGAATTGAAAAAGGCGTAGAGGTAATAGAACCGTTTTCCTAACGCGCGTTGATTCAGCGTAAGCGATAAATCAGAAGATTTAGCTTCATTCACATGAAAAATCCTTTTGTACCCGGCTTGTTTCTCCGTATATTAATGCACAAATCGATCCGGAGCAGCCGTTTGATATGGGATGGCCGTACATGTCAATGCGGAGTTCCATCCAGGGCGATGTTATCCTTATTCCGTAGTCAAAGCAATTTAATTTGACATTGCCGGGGGGCTAAAAACTGTTGACAATTTATGTATTTGTTATAATTAAACCAGAACATCATGTAATCTCAAATCTTTCTTTTTAACCAGATAATAACTGGTCACATATTGAAACAATCATTTAACACCTCTTTTTCGTACAGCAAAATTTAAACGCTCGCTTTTCTTTGTGTTTTTGTATTGGCCATCTGTTGGGACGAACAAATCCGTGTCCAGGCATCCATTTAAAATTGCCAAAGGAGGGTTGAGGCAACCCTATTGGAGCCACACGGTTTAAATAACAAGATTCGTTTGTGAATCAATGTCGGAACTTGTTTTAAAAGACCCCAAAGGAGGAACATCATGAAGAAAAGTACTATTTTTTTGCTTGTTGTCTTCTGTCTTGCAACGGTTTTATTTTCGGTCGATCGGTCACAGGCGGCACCCTATTATGAGGGCAAGAAGATTAAAATTGTAGTCGGGTTTGCACCCGGCGGGGGGTATGATCGGATGGCCCGGCTGCTGGCAAAACACCTTCCGAAGTATATTCCCGGAAAGCCCACCTTCATCATCGAAAACATGCCGGGGGCTTCCAGTATGATTACCGCCAATTACATTTACAACATTGCCAAACCGGACGGATTGACCATCGGCACCTTTAACCGCGGTCTGCCCTTTGCCCAGCTCACCGCAAAAAAAGGCGCCAAGTTCGATATGCGTAAATATGCCTGGATCGGGTCTTCTGCGGTGGAAGCCACCGTATTGGTCATACGGACAGACCTTCCCTACAAGACCTTTGATGAGATGCTTAAGGACAAATCGGTAAAGATGCTGGGCTCCACCGGCCCCGGCGACAGCAACGGCCATCTGCTCAGCATGCTGCAGGCGTTTCTGGGCATGGACCTGAAAAATATCAGTTATCCTTCCAGCGCGGATGTGATGCTGGCGGTGGAGCGCAAGGAACTCGACGGCAGAGGTTCTTCTTACAGTTCCGCGCTTCCATTTATTGATAGGGGCGTGGTGCGTCCGGTATTGCGAGGCCGTATTGCCGAGGAAGGGATCGAAAATTTGCCGGTGGATGAAGACCTGGTGACGGATCCGAAAGCAAAAACGCTTTTGATGATGCGCTCTGCGCCCGATCGTTTCGGGCGGCCCTATGTGGCGCCGCCGGGGACCCCGGAAAATGTGATGAATATTTTGCGGGAAGCCTTTGCAAAGGTGGAAAAAGATCCGGAGCTTCAGAAGGATGCCGAAAAAAACAAAATGAAAATCACCTATGTCCCGGCCGAAGAATGCCTGAAAGTGATTAACTTTATTCTCAATCAGCCGGAGGATATGGTTAACGAATTTAAGAAATTCGTACAGTTCTAAAAGAATATCCCAAAGAACTCGAAGCTTACTCTGATAATGGAGCGCAGCTATGCTTGATGCTTTTGTAGGCGGCCTGATACTGGTTTTCCAATGGAAATCATTTCTGTATCTGCTCCTCGGCGCGGGAATCGGATTTTGGGTAGGGATTCTGCCAGGATTAGGGGGGGCGACGACACTGGCCCTGATGATGCCGTTTATTTATAAAATGACCCCCCAGGAAGCGCTCCCCTTTCTCTTGGGGATGCATTCGGTTGTCCAGACGACGGGGGATATTACGTCGATTCTTTTCGGCATTCCCGGGGAGGCCACCACGGTGGCCACCATCGTGGACGGCTATCCCATGGCGAAAAAAGGAGAGGCCGGACGGGCCATCGGCGCCGCCCTCATGAGCTCCCTGATCGGGGCGGTATTCGGCGCCATGTTCTTGGCCATCTCCATCCCGATTGTGCGGCCCCTGGTCCTGGCGTTCGGATCGCCGGAGATGCTGATGGTCATTCTGCTGGGGTTGACCTGTATCTCTTCCTTGAGCGGCCAGGACCGCCGGGGGCTTCTGCTAGGGCTCCTGAGCGGCGGCATCGGGCTGCTGTGCTCGCTGGTGGGCCAGGACCGCCAGGCCGGCATCCTGCGGTTTACGTTCGACTCGCTTTATCTGTGGAACGGGCTGCCGGTTATCCCGGTCCTGGTCGGTCTTTTTGCCGTTCCGGAAATCGTCGACCTTGCGGTCCGGGGAACCGCCATTGCGGGAGATGTGCCTTCGGGCAAGCTCGGCAAGGGGGTGATGCAGGGGGTTCGGGATACGTTCACGCACTTCTGGCTCACCGTCCGGTGCAGTCTGGTCGGTTCGTTGATCGGTATTCTGCCGGGACTGGGGGGCGGGGTGGCCCAGTGGATGTCCTATGCCCATGCCACCCAGAGCGCCAAAACGGTGGAAGAACAGGAAGGCTTCGGCCAGGGGGATATACGGGGCGTCCTGGGACCGGGTGCGGCCAATAATTCCAAGGAAGGCGCCGGCCTGATTCCCACGGTCGCCTTCGGCATTCCCGCCAGCAGCGGCATGGCGATTCTGCTGGGGGCCTTTTTTCTCCTCGGGCTGGTGCCCGGCCCGGAAATGCTGACCAAGCACCTGACCTTGACGTTTTCCATGGTATGGACGATTGTGGTGGCCAACATTATCATCGTCCTGGTGAGCTTTCTTTTCATCAACCACATTGCGGCGCTGACCACGATCCGGGGCAAACTGCTGATCCCGTTCATACTCCTGCTGACATTTATCGGGGCCTATACCTCAACCAATCATATCGGCGATCTGATTACGGTCCTATCGTTCGGATGCGTGGGGTATTTCATGGTGCGGTTCAACTGGCCGCGCCCGCCTTTTATCCTGGGCTTTATCCTGGGCGAACTGGCCGAGACCTATCTGTATGTTTCCACGTCCCGATACGGCTGGGACTGGCTGTATCGACCCAAGGTGATTGTTATATTCCTGCTGGCGGTGGCGGTGGCGGTTTATCCGTTTATTCAACGCAAAAGACTGCAGAAGGGAGAATCGTCCGATGAAATTTAATGGCGGCGCAGCTATGGGCCTCTTTGTTGCAGGGATTTCACTGGCGGTTGTCATCACCGCCGCCGGATGGCCGTTTAAAACGGCACTGTTCCCCGTTGCCATCGGTGTGCCGGTTTTTTTAATGGCACTAACGGAATTTTTGATAAACCTGACAGGCAAGGGAGAAGGGGTTGGAGATGCGGCCGGGTTTGATTTTAAGCTGTCGGACGGCGATGGCGACAGCCGGACCGCTTTATTCCGGACCCTGCGAATATTCGGTTGGATTTTCGGATTCTTCGTTTTGATACTCCTGGTCGGATTTCCCATTGCAATTCCGATTTTTTTCCTTTCTTTTTTTAAAATCTATGGAAAGGAGAGCTGGAAACTATCCATCGGACTGTCCGCAGTCGCCTGGGCGAGTTTTTACGGCCTCTTTGTCTGGCTTTTGAATGTACCCTTCCGGGAAGGCTGGGTTTTCAGCCTACTTTTTATTTTTTAAAAGGTCTGCAAGGTTCGCAAAGGGCCGGTGGGCAAGACCCGGCCCCTGATCCGGTTCAGGTGTGTGCCCAATATCATATTGAGCGTCCTCATAACGCGAATGTTCATTGTCATGACAATACCGGCACAGCAGCTCCCAGTTGCTGCCGTCCGGCGGATTGTTGTCATGATTATGGTCCCTGTGATGGACGGTCAGTTCCCGCAGTCTTTTGCCGCTGAAATCACGCCCGCAGCGGCCGCAGACCGGGGCAAAGAGCTTGAGTGCTCTGGCCCGATAAGTCTGCTCCCATTTTTCGCGGTTGCGCAGGGCCTCGGCAACGATCCGATTCCTGTCGCCGTTTTCCGGTCCTTTTTCCCCCGATGTCATCCCTATTTCCTTTCACAATAAATTATCGCCGGCACCTGCTTCAATCAACATTCACGGAAGATAATCCGTGCAGGTGATTTTTTCACTGCTGTTACCCACCAGCCGGTTGCGGCATTCAAAGTAGCGGCTGTAGTTTTGAACGTAAAATATAATTTTAATTTCGACCATGTTGTCTATCTCACGCTTCAGGTTTTGCGGCATATTTTTTTTGGTATAGCCCCTGTGGGAGAAATGATCTCCCACACGGCTGAATCCCCCCTTTTGAAAGGGTTCACCCGTCGGGCCGACGCCGAAATATTTTTTCAAGGCTGCAACCACGGATATTATCTCATTTTTTATTTCTTTGACGGGAGGGTTTCCGGGATCTCCATAAGAAAGCACGATTGTGATTTTATTTTCATCCCAGTCGTAATCCACAAAGGACGAATGGGGGGGCTGGAACCGGATGGTGAGATCGTTTCGAAACCCCTTGAGTTCATTTTCGAGTTTGTAGATGCCAAAGTCCAGCAACGATACGGAATCATTGATGAGAAAGTTTGCACTTTCATTGGGTTCCGCCTGGGCCTGGGGTACGAATGCGGCCAGCAGGCATACAGCCATGATGGTGCCCCTAATGGATCGTAAACAAGGGGTGAATTTCATGTTCTCTTCCGTTACTCCGGGTCCGGCTTCTTCCAGCGATAGGGCAGTTCCTCTACGGTGCCGGGTTCAGTCATTACGTTCAGTGCGTTAAGGGCATCCAGAATGACGCGGCGCTGGCGCCCGACGTTGCCCGGCTCGCCGAGCATGCTGCCCCGGGGAAACTTCACCAGCAGGGCGCGGGGAGGTTTGATGTGGCCCATGCGGTCGGCCATATTGCCTATGGATATGGTGGGAATTCCGGCCGCTTCGACCTGACGCTGAATCAGACCCACGGTCTGATGGCATTTCGGTCAGACCGGCACCAGGAACAGCACATCCACGCCGGCCGCTCGGATCCGGCCGATGAGCTCCGGAACAGCCTTTGTAACCAACGGCGCAACGTCGTTGACATAGCTGAAACTGTAATGTGACCGGGCCAGTTTGCCGATGATGCCTTCCTTTTCCAGCTCTATGAACCGCTGGATGGGGAAGATGGTGTTAAAGTCCTGTTCCGCCAGGCTATGGTCATAATGGGCGTGGGAAAAGCCAAGGTCTTCCTGCTGAACGGTCCTGGGAATTTCTCGATAGGAGGGGTCTCCGTGGATCGATTCGGTATCAAAAGGGGGCTGGCTGTCCTTGAGGTAGAGCCCGCCGCTGGTAACCAGGGCAAAGGTCTGTTCCGCCGGCTTTCCGCTGTAAGGGGTCCAGGGAACGTCATCGGATATTACAAAAGGATACTTTTTAACGATCTCATCCATTTTGCGGGCACGGAAGTCCGGCAGGCTTTCCGTAACCCATTTTTCATAAGCGGCTTTAAAGGTGTTCAGATCAAACGCCATTGTTTTTTCTCCTTTCTTTATGGAAAGCTGCGATCAGGATGCTTTTTATTTTTTGGTATATATCCGGGTCGCTGCTGGCGCGCGGACCGGCCACATTCAATGTTTTGATATGATGCAGCGCAATCCAGGCGGCAATCATGGCGGCAGCCTTAAAGGTCGGGATCCGGTTTAAATCGATATGCAGGCAAAACCGCTCATGCTTTTCCGCCAGATCCTGTGTCAGGGCGGAACCACCGGACAGCGGTCCGTGGGAAAGGATCAGCGTGCCGTCGGAATCCACAACATTTTGTTCCGTTCGAACGGCATAACTGTCGGTGGGCATTTCGCTTAAATGATAAAGAAGCGGAACCGCTCCGTCTTCGGCCAGCCGGCCCTTGGGCACCCAGCCGCCGTGGGGAATGTCGATTTCAATGGCGGCGTCCAGCGCGGCCCGGTCGGCTCCGGTTTGTCCGCCGGAGATAATTTTTTCAATCATGATCATTCCTATCCGGTTGCGGCCGGAAAGTTAACCAGAAACGTCGTTTCTCCGGAACGGTGGCAATCTTCGGCTTGGCTGCAGAAACTGCAGCTGCTGATCCGGCCGGGGCAAAGATCCCGCTCCCTGGGGATATATTTGCATCGGGTTGAGCGCATTTCGATTTGAAAATGATACCGCTCGGAAAAAATTTTCATGCGCAGCAGGTCCGCACCTTTGCCGCCGGCATTGAATTCAAAAGGGTTGCGGGTTGAGTAGGATGAAATATCCCGGGATGTGAAAAATCCTTCGAAGATCCGCTTTTGCGCTTCCGCGGTGATGCCGACACCATAATCATGGACCCTCAGTACCGCTCCCTCCCCACCCTTGTAAACATCCACTTCGATCTTGCCTTCATCCGGTGTGTTTTCGATGGCATTCCGGAGCAGACCGTCCAGCACCTTCTGGACGACATCCGGGGGAAGAAGTATCCGGGGGACGGGTTCAATCCGGTGGATAATGTCGATCCGGCGTTCTGAAAAACGGGGTTTTAAAGCTTCCAGCCGGTTCAGCAAAGTTTGACCCGGGTCGATGTTCTTCGAAACTGCAACCGCCGGCCCGAAAAGTTCGTCGATGCGTTTGCGCACGAGCCCCACCAGTTCGCCCTCTCCGGCATTTTCTGCAATCAGGCTTTCCAGTTCGTCTGCGCATTGTTCCAACAGGAGCACCAGCAGGCCGTAAGCCTTGGGTTCCCTGCCCTGCATGATGTCGTCCAGTTCATACTGGATGTCGAGGATGCGGTTCAGGTTACGCTTGACCCTGTCGACGGTGGGTTTCCAGACAGGCTGGGGGATGTCGCTTATTTTTTTGACCAGGAGACCCAAGGAACTGGTGATGATGGCTACGGGCGTTTTGAGCTCATGGGATAAATGGTTGATGACCTTGTCCTTTGCCCGGTTCAAACCCGTTACTTCGCTATAGGCTTTTTTAAGCTCTTCGGTAACCCTGGCGTTCTTGATGGAGAGGGCGACGGTGCCTGAAATCGAGCTGAGCAGCTCCACGTCCGATTTGCCGAAGCCCCCCGATTTTTTGTTAATGGCACAAAGAACGCCGACAATTCGCTCCCGCCCCCGCAGGGGAACCAGCACCAGGTTGCGGGTCTTGTAGCCGAACTTCTTGTCCCTTTCTTCGTGAAGGTGCCGATTGATGGAGGTATCGTTAATGATGACCGGTTCGCCGTTCCGAATGACAGTGCCGGCTTCGAGCTCATCGATGCCGAATCGATATTTTTCGACCCTTTCCTCGGTATCAATGGCGTCAAAGGCGGCGCCGATGGCAAAGAGTTCTTTTTTTTCTTCATCCAGCAAAATAACCATGGCTCCTTCGGAATTTAGGAGCCGCTTGATTTCGCTGTTGACATAATTGAGGCGGTCGTCCAGTTCGGGGTGCATGGGCAGGGCCACGCTGATTCTTAATAGGGCTTCGGTGAATCGCAGTGCTTTCTTTAAATCCTCCGAAAAGCGGGCATTCTCAATGGAAAGGGCCACGGTTCCGGCAATCAGGCTGAGCAGCGCCACGTCGGACTCGTCAAAACCGCCCTCCTTCTTGTTGATGGCGCATAAGGTGCCGATGGTGCGTTCACTGCTTTTGAGCGGCACGACCACCAGGTTGCGGGTCCTGTAGCCGAACTTTTGATCCCTTTCCTCGTGAAGATGCCGATTGATGGAGGTGTCGGAAATGATCACCGGCTCGCCGGACCGAATCACTTGTCCGGATACAAGCTTGTCAATGGGGAAGCGGACTTCCTGCACCCGCCTTTCGGTGGCCATGTCATCATAGGCGGGCCCCAGCATGAAGAGGTCTCCCTTGATCTCATCGTAAAGAACGGCGATGGCGCCTTCGGTGGAGAGCAGGCGTTTGACTTCGCAGTTGACATAGTAGAGAAGCTCCTGCAGGTCCGGATATTCCGGCAGCGCCATGCTGATGCTGAGCATGGCTTCATTGCTGCGGGTCATTCTATTTTCCTGGGTGACATCCCTTAGAATGACAATAATGCCGGCGGTTTCATTTTCAGTTTCGGAAAAGGTGGCGGCGCGCAGGACGACATCCAGCAGCCGTCCGTCTTTGGTCAGGCGCTGGCTTTTATAACCGGTTAAGACCCGCTCCTGGAGAAGCCGCTTGATGTCTTCCCGGGTCGTTTTGACAAGCTCCGGGGGTATATAGGGAATCCGCTTTCCTTCCAGTTCGGGCAGGGTCCAGCCGAAGGTTTCACTGAATGCCGGGTTCAGGTAGGAGACACAGCCGTCCAGGGTGAAAACCACTATGGGATAGGGTGCAAAATCCAGCAGGGCCCGCAGCCGTCTTTCGGTCCGGCGCAGTTCCTGCTCGGCGCGTTTGCGGTCCGTGATATCCTGAAGGGTTTCAATGGCGCCGGTGATCCTGCCGCTGTCGTCCATCAGGGGAGCGGCTGTAAAAAAAAGCCATTTGCCCTCGCCGCCGACACGGGGAAAAAAATTTTCCACTTCATAGGCGCCTTCGATCAGGGCGGAGCGGCTATATATGCCGGGATAGTGTCCGGCAATGGTATCCTCGGAAACCCCATCGACGATGAGGTCGGCCAGGGTGGGGCGTTTTTGCGTATAAAATGTTTTCCACTGATCCGTGGTTCCCACCAGCACGTTGGCTGATATGCCGGTGAGACTCTCCAGGGCGCGGTTGCAGTGGGTGACGATATGGTTCTGATCGATAACAAACGCTGGGATGGAAAGCCCCTGAACAATCTGGGCAAGTCTTTTTTCGCTTTCCCGCAGTGCCGACTCTGTTTGCCGGTTGACGGGAGATGCGTCATCGCGCTGTTTCTCTAAAACCTCTTGGGGCGGTTTTTTGGGCATGGTGATCCTGTCTGGTTTAGGAATAATTCAATTAATTTCTTTTAATTTTTAATGGAATCTATCGAAACAGTCAATAAAACTCAGCGGTTTTTATCGATCATGTCATTTGGACTGCCGGCGAGGCAGCCTGCAGCTTTCAAGGCTGCAACATCCGGACCGGTTTTCCGGCCAGCCAGGCGGCCACATCTTCCTTGGCATGACGGAAATAGATTTGAAAGCCCTCTCTGCAGACATATCCCACATGCGGTGTCATCACGGTGTTGGGCAGACGCAAAAAGGGGTGATCCGGGGGGAGCGGTTCGGTCTCGAAAACATCGAGTCCTGCGCCGGCGATGCGGTTTTCCGTGAGGGCGGCGATCAGAGCCTCCTCATCGACGATGGGACCGCGGGATGTGTTGATGAGATAGGCGCTGGGCTTCATCAGCCCGAGTTCACGGGCGCCTACCAGACCCCGGGTGCGGTCGCTTAAGACCAGGTGAATCGTGATGATGTCTGCGGCGGAAAAAAATTCATCCTTTTCCACCCAACATGCGCCGGCTGCTTCAGCCTTCTCCGGCGTCAGGTTTTGGCTCCAGGCGATGACGTTCATGCCGAAGGCCAGTGCCACACGCGTGACCTGAATTCCCAGTTTGCCTAAGCCCAATACGCCCAGGGTTTTGCTTGCCAGACCGGATCCGATCCCATCTCCCCAGCGGCCGTCGCGAACCGTACGATCCAATTGCGGGATTTTTCGCAGGCAGGACAGGATCAGGGCCCAGGCCAGTTCAGCCGGCGCTGTTTTGGATGACGCGGTGCCGCAAACCGTAATGCCGCTTTCCTGGCAGGCGGCCATATCAATAGCCAGGTTTCTGGCCCCTGTGGTCACCAGCAGTTTCAGGTGGGTGAGTTTTTCGATCAGGCTGCGGGGAAAACGGGTGCGTTCGCGCATGATCACCAGGATGTCGTATGGCAGCAGGCGCTTTGCCAGGGCCGTTTCTTCCTTGATATTGTCCCGGAAAACATCGATTTTGATTTGGGGTCCGAGACTGTCCCAGTCCGCCAGCTTCAAGGCAACGTCTTCTATATCGTCTAAAATTGCCAGTCTCATTTGACCCTCCTTTTCAGTCCTGTCTGGCGGCTGCGTTCTTTTTCAGGGCCGTCACCAGGTCTTTTACGCTCCCGGGCGGCGCTTGCCAGCCGGGCCTTGCCTCCATAAGAATGGCATCCTGGGGGCAGCCGGAAGCGCATACCGCGCAGCCGAAGCAGCGATCCATATCCACCACCGGTGCGTTCTGGTCGCCCATTTTCAAGGCTGCGGGGGGGCAGCGACCGATGCAGGTTTCGCAGGCCACGCAACGTTCGGGATCAACAACCGGCCCAAAGCCCGAATTAAAGACCAGCGCAGGCCGGGGCTGTTTAAGAATCTCGGTGACGACCTCGCAGTGCCAGCGGTCGCAATTGCACAAAAAGTCGATTTCCTCGGCGGTATTGCGGCTCATGTGAATCAGTCCGGCCGCTTCGGTTTCATACAGAAGATTTCTGGCTTCCTGACGGGTCAGCCTGCGTCCGCCCAGCCTTTCAAGCGCGAATTCACCGGCCTTGCCGAACCAGAAACAGACTTCCATGGGCATGTCGTGAACGCTTTCGCCCCTTAAGCGGGCTGCCTGACGGCAGAAACAGGTCCCCACGCAAATGGTATCATACTTATCGATGTAGGTCTGGACCTGATCATAGGTGTGAATCGTGTTGCCGGCGTTAATTTGGGCTTCGTCCTTCTGAATCCGGCCGGCAATGTCAGCGGCCGTGGCGGGCTTGCGGGTCAGGACATTGTTGATTTCAGCCTGCCGGGGTGTGAACAACGCCTCCACCAGCGCATAGAACTCGGGAACATCCATACCGGCATAGGGGCCTCCTCGTTTTGTCATAACTTCAAGCATCTGTTTGTAAACAGTTGCCGTCATAAGTTTCCTCCTGAAGCTTGCATGAAATCTGATGAGTAGCTGTTTTGATGTTTAATATAAAAAGATTTGGAAAGAATTTAATCAGGTTCCCCTGAGAGCTTTAATCCTCATACTCTGCTCAATTATCGAAACCCATGCCGAAAAGCAATCTTTTCAAACATCCGCGCCAGCCCGGTTCCCAGTGCGAAGATGGATTCAATGTTGAGGTTTTTCTCTGCCGTGGCGTCAAAGAACATATTAAGGTCGGATTCGAATCCGTCTTCCGGTTTGGTGTAACTGATCAGGATCGGCACCTTCGGCAGGGGGTGCAGGACCAGGGCAATGTCGGCATCGTAATGGTTTTCCACCGGGCGGCCGTTAAAGATACGGACGATATCCTCAAAAAGATCCGGATAAATGTCCGCTACCCGTTTAATGGGTTTCTCGCAGCGCTGGGCAAACAGCCGCTGCCATGTCCGGCCGTTTTTCAATTCTCTGAAAGGGACCCATTTTCCGGAAGGTGAAATCCCGCTGCCCTCGAGGATATGGCTCAGCGCCGGGATGGCCACCCATGAGTGGATGTGAATATCCGAAGAAAGGTTTCCTTTTGCATCCACACTGAAATCTTTACCGAGAACCTTGAGGGTCAATTTGTTGTCGCTGAACCGAGCCCCCAGACGCTTGGCTGCAGCAGCCAAGTCGATGGAACCGATTTTTTCCTGCAGTTGTTTTGTCTGAACGTCGCCTTCCGCCGCGACACCGTCGGGGGGCGTTATTCCGGCGCCGAACCGTTCAATGATATCACGGGGCAGGCGGGGGCACTCATTTAACTGCTTTTGTCCCTTGAAAACAGCGGCGGCAAAAGCCAGGCAGGTGGGCAGATGGCAGTCCCGGCAATTGGACTTGTCGAGCAGCAGGAAGATTTCCATGGTATTCTTGAATCTGGACATGCCTGAAATTCCCGGTCAGTTGAGGCCGAACGGTATGATGTTCCAGCCGTCCGTCACTTAAATGTATGTCAGCAGTGGGACTTAAAAGTCAAGGCCGCAATTGCTTTTTATCCCTGCCCATTGTTGATATTTTGCCGAAAATATTTGAAAGTTAATCCGTAGCCATGCAAAACGGGATCTCCGCTTCGCTCCAACAAGACTTGTCGACGAGCTCCCTTCGGTCTGAGCTCAGAGTCGAAGACAAATCGAGCTGCTGCGGGGAATGCGCTCGCGATTGCGGTTCAAGGGGGAGACCGATTTTCTATGGGAGCGGTCCGGCAGGAGATATCAGGAAAGAAGGTCGCTGACATTGATCTGGAGCATTTTTACGCTCGCCAGGATTCGCTCGGCATTGCGTTCAATTGCCTGAATTCCCTGGGCCTTATCAATGAGCACCGTAGCTGATGTTTCGATTTGTTCGATCGTTTTGCTGATTGTTTCAAGATCTAAACTGTCCATATCCGGTTCCTCCTCGATTAATTTATTCCAGCATAGAAAACCTGGTCCTCCCCCGCCGGATGGCGGGATTTTCAAAGGGCCAGATCAGAGTTCAGTGGCTCTGTCGTATGAAGTGCAAAGACTCTAAATCCGAAGCACGAAATCCGAAATCCGAAACAATATTTAATGACCAAAATTCAAATGATCCAAACAAAAGGCGTATCTGACATCGCGAATATTATTTACTTTTTGCGCTGATCCTTAAACCGTTTGGCCTTGGTTTCATAGCGGGGCAAAGAACCATACGGGTGAAAAGAGATATTGTACCGCAGGCCGGTCTTGTGCCTGAGCTGGTCGTTTAATTTCAGCAAAATTTCCGCTTTTAAATTGTCCGCGCCCGGTTGCAGTTCCACTTTGAGAGAGATGTCATCGGTATCGCCTTTTTTGATAACGATGACTTCGTATTCGTCCCCCAACTGGGGAACGTCCCGCACCACCTCTTCGATGGCCGTGGGTGCGAGCAGCACTCCCTTTACCTTGGTGATATCATCGGCCCGGCCCACGACCCCTCCTTTGATCATGCGGAATGTCCGTCCGCAGGGACATGGCCGGTCGTGCCACATGATGATATCCTTGGAATCGAACCGGACGCAGGGCTGCGCCAGCCGGTCAAAGGCGGTGATGATCATTTTCCCCTGCCGGTTCGGCGCCTCGATTATTTCACCGGTTTCGATGTCTTCGATCTGAACGAGGAAAAGACCCTCGTTGACATGCAGCCCCCCGGGCTGGGATTCACACTCATAGCTCCAAGCCCCGATTTCGGTTGCGCCGATGTGGTCATACACCTTGGCGCCCCAGGCCGCTTCCATCCGTTTTTTTGTGGCGGGGATGCTGGCGCCGGGCTCGCCGGCACAGGTAATCCTGCGGACACAAAGATCTTTGGCAGGGTCCAGCCCCAGGTTTTTTCTGGCAACGTCGGCCATGCCGAGAATATAGGTGGGGGTCGCCATGGTGGCCGTGGCCCGCAGTTCCTGCATCTTGAGCAGGCGGGCTTCCGTGTTGAGGACGCCGCCGGGAACCACTTCACACCCTAATTTTTCGGCGCCGTAATGCCCGGCCCAAAATGCGACAAAAATATTATAACCGAAGGGGATAAATACCCGGTCTGATTTGCGGTAGCCCTGGGCATAAAGAATATAGGCCCAGGATTCCGCCCACCATTCCCAGTCCTGCCAGGTATCCGGCTGATACACGGGCTGGCCGGTTGTGCCGCTGGTCTGGCGGAACGCGGAAACACGCTCCAGCGGAACACACAGCATGTCGCCGTAAGGGTAAGGGTCTTTTTTCTGAATGCCGCGCATCATGCTTTTTTCCACTTTGGGCACCCGGGCGATATCCGCCATGGTGCGGATGTCCTCGGGCGCCAAACCCGCATCTTTATAGAGCTGACGGTGGAATCTGGAATTGTCAAAGGCCCATTTCAGGATTCGTCTGAATTTTTTGACCTGCAGCTCGGTGAGTTTTTCCCTTGGCAGGGTCTCCAGCAGCGGGTTCCAGAACTGATCGGATTTTGGGAACATATTTTTCCTCGGAATTGCGGGCGGCGCGGGATAGATCAGGGCGCGTCGGTTCGATCATTAAAGCTGTCCTTAAGGGCCGTTACAACGGCTTCGGCAAACGCCGGCGTGTTGATATGGGCGTCGACTTCCACAATTTTTATGTCCGGATCGAGCCGGTTCTTTAATTCAACCAGAAATGCGGCGTCCACTTCGGGATCATACAGGACCCCGCCCTCGCCGCTCAATGAGGAAAAGCCCCGGGTGGGTATCAGAAACTTTATTGATTTTTTTTCCGTGTGGTTGTTTAATTTGTCGGCTACTGCCCGAGCAACCAGAACCATTTCCTCCGCACTTGTCCTTGCCTGTACCCGCATGGCATCCTGAAGAAAAAGTTTTCTTTGGGCCAGCTTGCGCGACGTCCAGAGGGGGTCGCCTTCGTCTCTTCTCTGGATCGGGCCGCAGCTGATCATGTCAAACCCGCAGGGCGTAAGGATATAGGGTTTACCCTGCCGGCCGCCGGCATCCAGACGGTCATCTCCGGCAGCGCGGTTGCCCCCCAGAAGATACTCGCTGAAGCCCGAGGGCACCAGATCGATGAAGGCCTCAAAAAGGCCCTGACCCACCAGGTCCACCGCGGCTTTTTCACCCAATCCGGTGGCGTGAAAGGAGATGATATTATAGCTTTGTTCCAGACGCTCCCTGACATATTGGGCACATTGGTCGCAAAATCCGAATTCGGTAAGGGCGACCGAACGCTTTTTCTCTTTTTGGGGTGGTTCGGATGCCTCTACCATTCCGCAAATGGCACCGGCCCCGTTGATCATCAGACTCTTCACCAGGGGGTTATAACCGACGGTGTCCACCACGCTGTGCATCACCGTAATATCCCGGACCCCGAAAAATTCCGCCAGCTTTTTGGCGTAGGCCGGCATGGCGGTAACGCTCGATATCAACAGTTTCGGCAACCCAAACGGCAAGCGTTTCATGGCGGTGAGGCTGATAAAGGTTCCGGTCATTCCGCCGATGGCAATGACGCCCTCCAGATCGCCGGTCTGAAACAGGTCCAGCAATTTATTGCCCAGCCCCTGGGCCATGCCTGCCGATGCCTTTTCCCGCTCTTTTGCCAGGGCCGCCTGGATGTCTGCCATCGTGGTTCCGCCGGCCACGGCAATTTCTTCAGCGGTGATACTGGGTTTCAGCGAAGATGTGATCGCTCCGGTACCGATGCTGATGTCGATCAACAGGGGCCGATGCCCTTTTTTTTCAATGCCGTCCGTAATGAGCTGCAAGGCTTCTTCGCGCTCATCGAGCATGCCGATTACCGCAATGGCCATGGTCGACCTCCCGCTAATGGAAATAGAACCTGTTGATAAGAAGGGTAGTTTTTACTGATCTTTCTTGGCCTGGGCTTTTTTAGCCCGGATACTTTCCATGAAACTTTTCCAGAATTCCTTATCGTTGTCCTGCCAGGCAGCGCCCCATTTCCGCTCAAAATAGGATGACGGCATTTTCTTTTCCCAGGGATCCCAGGTGCTCTTGCCTTCGGTTTTGGCCTTTAAAATGCCGATGAGAAACTCTTCGATTTCCCCCATTTTTTCTTTGGGAATGTAAGAGGCGGCACCTTCCTTGAAAGAGCGCGCAAGACTGTCGGGCTTAAAGGCGTGGGCCGTTAACATGACGGCCGTGATGTTCTTTTCTCTGGCGATTTTCAAGAGGGCATAACCGTTCACGCCCATGATATCCAGAATGGCCAGATCAAACGATCGGGTTTCCAGCAGATGTTTGGCTTCACCGAATGTTCCGGCTTTGGCGATTTCGCACTTGGGTAGAAGCTCTTCCAACACTTCCAGCACGTCCGGTTCATCATCGACGATGAGAACCTTTTTTCCGTCCAGCAAACGGCCTTCTGGCATGGCACCCTCTCCGTTTTAATTTGTTGTGTCCCATCATGGATGGGGCAAACAGCTCCGATGGGGACGGAACTGTTTGCCGATCCTGACGACGGGTTCATTCATAGCATATCCGGTGCTAAAATCCCAGCTCCGACCACCGGGCCTGGACTTTTTTCACAACATCCGGGTCCAGCACGATGGGTATCGGTTTTTTCTTCCAGTCGAAGGGAATGGTAGCATCCAGGAGCAGCCGGCCGGTAATTTCCCTCTGGTCGATGGGAAGCGAGGGGTCCAGCGGGGTGGACCTTCCCCGTTTGATGACCTGGGACCGGTTCGGCTGGAACCTGAAGCTCAAGGCATACATTACCCGGGGGATATCCCAGGGGTCAATATCGTCGTCCACGACGATGACGGTTTTAAGACCATAGGCGCCCATCTCCGTTGAGACGGCAGCGGTCAGCACCTGATCGGCGTGGCCCGGGTACATCTGCTTCAGGGAAATGATGGCCAGGAACCTGCCGGAGCCTTCCGGCGGGCAGTAGACCGCCTTGATTCCCGGGATCTTCATGTTCACCAGCTGCTGCCACAGGGTCGCGCCATAGGTCAGGGCCATGGTCATGTGCGTATCCGTTACGGCCCGTCCCACGGTGGTGCCCCAGAAGATGGGGTTGTTGCGGTAGGTGACGCATTTTACATCGATGAAATTGCGGGGGTCCGTCCCTACGCCGGAGTAATATCCGGTATATTCACCAAAAGGGCCTTCTTCCATAAAGGCATCGGCGTCCACCTCGCCTTCCACCACGATTTCGGCGGTGGCCGGTACGGGCAGGTCGCTGGTTTCCGCCTTAATCACTTCAATCCCTTCTCCGCGGATAGAGCCCGCCAGATCGTATTCAGACTCAAATGCCGACAGCCGGGCGGTTCCCAAAAGGAACAGCAGCGGGTCGCACCCCACGACAACGGCAACGGGCATCGGTTTTTTCAGTGCCTGATATTTTTTAAGCATGATATCGGCGTGCTTGCCCTTGATGAACTGGGTGCCCAGGTGGTTTTTATCCAGGAGCTGCAGGCGGTAGGTTCCGATGTTGACCCAGCCGGAATCCGGGTCCTGGGTGATGCAGATATGGGCGGTTCCAAAATATCGTCCGCCATCCAGCGGGTAAAACTTGGGAGAAGGGAATTTGAAAAGATCCACATCCTTTCCCATCATGATATTTTCTTTGCAGGGGGCGCTTTTCACCCATTTGGGGGGGACTTTGTTTACATTTTTATCCACCCACACTCTCATCAGGTCCACCAGGGATGACTCGCGGGGTTCACCCATGATCAGCGCAAGTCTTTCGGTGGTGGTGCAGACGCTGGTGATCACAGGAGAACTATAATCCTTCACATTCTCGAAGAGGAGCGCCGGTCCTTTTTTTTCCTCATTCAGCTTGGCGATGTGGGACAGTTCCAAATCCCAGTCCACCGGCGCCTTGATTCTGTGCAGCATTCCCTCTTTTTCAGCCTGTGTGATAAAATCTCGCATGTCTTTCATAAAAACCGTTTCCTCCTTGCTTGATTATTAAACGTTATTCACTGACCTTAATCCGTTTCATGGCCTGCTCCAGCAACAACTGGTAGCCGCTCTTTGCGCCGATTTTAGACTCGGCCTTACGCTGACTCCACACGGTTTCAGGACGGGCCTGCACAATGAACAGGTTGTCCGGAAAAGGAAAATCCCTGTCTATGGCCCATTCGATATCCATGGCGCGGCCGTAATGCGCTTCAATGTCTCTGGCCGCCTGTACCAGCGCCTTGACCTCCCTTTCCTCCAGACAGCATTGGCACTGCCGCTCCGGATCGGTATCGGCATTGATCACTTCCCTGCTGACCGGATCATAGACGCATTCAATATGCTTGGTGGAGATGGTCCTGGAGACGGTCTCCCGCATGACCTTGTCCACGAGAAATTTGTCCGGATTGACAGAGCCGGAGACCACCGTTTCGCCCAGCCCCCAGTTCCCTTCAATCAGGATTTTAGAGGGGTCGCCGTCGGTGGGGTTGATGGTGAACATGACGCCGGCTGCCTTGGAATTCACCATTTTCTGAATGCCGACACTGATCAGGACTTTTTCATGGGGGAATTGATTCCGGACCCGGTAACTGATGGCCCGGGGGGTATACAGACTGGCCCAGCACTTCTGGACCCTGTCAACAACCCTGTCGGCGCCTTCAACCCAGAGGTAGGTATCCTGCTGCCCGGCAAAACTTGCCGTCGGCAGGTCCTCGGCTGTTGCGCTGGAACGCACCGCCACCGGAACAGCTTTAAGCCCACATTTATGGCATAGTTCGGCATAACCCGTTTCAATGGCCCCTGAAATATCTTCCGGCAGATGTGCGCCCTTGATCAGTTCCTGGATTTCGGCGGCGGCGGAATTTAGCGCAGATACATCTTCTACATTTAAACCTGCAAGAATTTCGACAATCCGGCTCGCAATTCCCGCTTGGGTGATAAAATCCAAATACCCGGCGGTGGTTACGGCAAATCCCGGCGGGACCTTAATGCCGGCCTTGATGAGCTCCCCCAGGCTGGCATTTTTGCCGCCCACCAACGGAAGCGACCGCTTATCCAGATTCTCGAAGATAATTGTATAGGCCATTTCGTTCCCCATCTTTCTTTTCGCTCCGGCTTGGGAAGGGAGGATTGGGGGCCGCACACCCCCATCCTCCTTTCCCGAAGGGTAAACAACATGGCAAAAATCGACCCCATCCTTTGAATCCACCAGAGGTTGGAAATACAAATGAGGCCTGTTTGCGTAATTTTCATTAGAATATCGAATTATTAATCACACTTTGCAATGTTGTTTATGCAACGTTAGGGTTTATCCCGCTCTTTTTACAATGGTGACGACACCGGTATCGCCGTCAACTTTAAGAATATCACCGGTTTTAATTACCGATGTGGCGATGCCGGTGCCGGTAACGGACGGGACGCCATATTCTCTGCACACAATGGCGGCATGGCTGGTAAGCCCGCCGATATCGGTCACGGCTGCCTTGATATTGGTAAACACAGGGGCCCAGGAAGGATTGGTATTGGGGCAGACAATAATCTCACCGGGTTTAAGATCGACAATTTCCTTGAGCAGCTTGAGCACTCTTGCCGGACCTTCAACGACGCCGGCTGAAGCGGCAAATCCCTTAATCTCTTTGACATCTCCCGCTTTGGGCGAGGACACGCCCTTGAGCCATTCCTTGACTTTGTCGGTGGTGACGCCCCACAGCATGATGGTAAAAGGTTCTGCTACCTCTTCCGGCGGAATGCCAAGGGCCGGCGTCGGATTCCACTCACCGGCGGCCTTGAGGATATTTCTGCGCTTCTCCGCTTTCGTCTTGTAGAAATCGCCCCGCACAGGGATATCGACCCCCAGGGCCCAGGCAGTGGCGACTTCGGTGAGGAGTTCGGGAATCTCGTAGCGGTGAAACATGAATATATCATCCACTTCGTTTAACATTCCGTTGTCCACCAGCAGTTTGCCGAACTTTCTGACCTTGTCGAACCAGATCGTGTGGAACCAGTGCTCCACCCAGAAGAGATGATCTTCGGCATAGCGGTATATGGTCCGGATGGTGTTGAATGCGCCGTCAAAAGATTTTTTGTCATCTTCGGTTTTAATCAGTTTGCGGTATTCGGCGACGATTTCTTCGCGCTCTTTATCGATATTCTCCAGAGACCGTTCGATGGTTTCGCCTTTTTCCAGCCGCTCCATGTAGCTTTTGATATAGCCGTATGGGATTTCCGGATTCGAGATCCAACTGCCTTCATAATGGAGCCAGCCGCTGCCGCAGGAGACATAAAACCAGGGATCCTTGGCGGCATCGTACGCCTTGAGCCAGTTTTTTCCGGCCGGTGTTTTTTCAAGATCGGCTATTTTTTTATTAACAGCGGCACTGGACTTTAGGACGGCGGCCACTTCCGGTGATTCGGTTGCCAGCCGGGAGAGCCGGCAGAGCTCTTCCTCGGGACGAAACATGGAAACATAAGCCCCGGCCACCATTTTGCCGATGGCGCTCTCGCTGATTCCCGGAAAGAGTTTGCGACAGACATCGCCGAACATGAGATAGGCCAGATAGGTCAGGTTCAGCATTTCGAAATGGTACTGCCAGCCTTTGAACATCTGATTGACCAGGGTGTCGAATGCAGCAATCAGTTTATAGGAATCATAAAAACCGACAGGGGCGGGCAGGACCTGATCTTCAGGGACAAATTTAGGGAGTTCCGCCGGTACTTTCAGGGCTTTCATTTCTTCGCCCAGGGCTTTAAATTTGGTCAGCCATTTGTCCCACAATTCTTCGTAATGATCAAAAACATAGAATACCCGCTTTCCAAACAGTTCTGCTTTCTCCCCGATAACTTCGGGCGGCGGCGGCGCAATGGCGCAAATGTACATATAACACCCCACCATTCGCTGGGCGATCCCCTGGGCCGGCGGGATGCAGAATACCCGGGTGGTATATTGCGACAGCGAGATTTGCCATGCCTCCTGAAAGAGCAGGTCTAAAGGCGGCATTGGTTCAGGTGCGTGAATTTTGTCCTGATACCAGAATTGTTGTTTTTCCCAGTCGGCCCGGTCTCCTGAAAAGAGATGGTGCGAGGGATACATCTCTTCCCAGCCTTCAAGTTCCGGCGGGACTTTAAATTCATGGGGGTCCGGAAATCTTCCTGCTTTTTCTTCTGCCATGGGTCTTCTCCTTTTCGGTTGAAAGGTTGATGTCGGTCTAAAGCCGCAAAGAGTGAACCGGTGGAAATGTCCCTTTTTGCCTCATTTCTGCGACCGGTCCATCCCACTGAAGGGGAACGGCTTCCCGGAACTGAAATAACACTGAACATTCTTCAAGGTTTCAGCGGCTATCCGACAAAGATGAAAAAGCACGAAATCGGGATGCGGAGAGCAGAGAATGGATCTGAAGTTCAGGATTCAGAGGGAGCAATGAATTGTGTGCATAATTTTTTATGAACCCGCAGTAAAAAACTGTCAAACTAATAATATTTATGGTATCTATAAAAATAATTTATGAATTAAAACATGTATAAAAAATACTTAACCAACAAAGGAAAGAGCGGTTGATCAATTACAACCAGTTTCGTATCTTTTATCATGCCGCCAAAAATTTGAGCTTTACGGCTGCAGCCGGCGAGCTTTTCCTCACCCAGCCGGCGATCACCGCACAGATAAAAGCCTTTGAAGCCCATTGCGGAATGAAACTGTTCATTAAAAAAGGGCGCGGCATCCACTTGACCGAACAGGGCCGGACCCTTTTTGAATATGCCCGGCAGGTATTTGAGCATGAAAAGGAAATTGAGAATGTTATCGAAGAAATGAAAGAGGTCAAACAGGGCGTACTTCGCCTGGGCACGACCAAGGCATACGCCCGCTATTTCATGCCTTCATTGATCTCCAGTTTTCATAAAGCCTATCCCCACATTAAAATACACCTGGATGAGGGCAGTTCTCTTGACATGATCAACAGCCTGGTTGAACTGAAAAACGAGGTGGCGGTGATTGCCAAGGCAGCGGACAATCCCAAGGTCGCCTTTGTCCCGTTCAGCCAGGAGGAGCTGGTGGCGATCCTGCCGCAGGGCCATCCCCTGGCACGTAAAAAGGCAGTGGATTTCAGTGAGCTGGCAAAAGAGCCGATTATCATGAAAGAAGTGGGCTCCGGTACCCGGAAGCTGGTCAACACATTATTCATAAACCACAACTGTACGCCCAATGTGCTCATGGAAACGGGCAACAGTGAGTTTGTCAAACAATTGGTGCAGCAGGGTGAAGGGATTTCTTTTCTGGTGAGGGCTGCTGTGGCCCTCGAACTAAAGGAAAAAAAGCTGGCGACGGTCCGGCTGCAAGGTCCGCAGATCTATCTGGATGTCAGTTTTGCCTACCTTAAAGATATTTTCCTTTCACCGCCGGCCAAAGCCTTTGTCGAAGTCCTGCGAAAACTGTGGGCCGGGGATATTCGTCCCCAGGACATCGGTTCCTTAATGGTAAAAATCCTTGCACAGAAAAGATAAGGATCAGGCTTCTAAGCAGGACAAAGTTTTTCAAAAGTCCGGATGATGGCTTGGGCGAATTCAGGCGCATTAATGTGAAACGGGAGCAGCGTCAAGACGGATGATTTATCCAGGCGGCCCTTCAGGGTCCGGGCGAACAGGTTTCGGGCGCCAGGGTCGGGAAAGGGGCCGTTTTCGCTGTCAAAGGCAGAAAATCCCCCCATGGGAACTAAAATCGCCAACGGTCCCCTGGCTGCGTTGCATCGTTCTGCAACGGTTCGGGCCAGAATCTCCATTTCTGTATGGTTGGTACGCAGGACGGTAATGGCTTCGTTATGCTGATGATAGGGCCGGCCGGGAAACAGCTTGAGCGCCGCCTGGAGAGGCCCTGCCACGAGAAAATCAATATTGCCCGGCACCAGAACGGTAGGGGATTTATGCTGCAGGGCGGCCATTCCCCGGGCAGGGCCGGCATCGTAGTCTCCGCCGAAGAGATGATCCGCAAGCTCATGCAGCGATATATCAATCACTGCGGCTGGGTTATCCTGCCCTATCATCTCCTCCATGGCCATGCCGCCGGATCCGACGGTATGAAAGGTGACGATCTCATATCCGCGTTTTTCAAAATGCTGCCGGACCTGCTGCACACAGGCTTCCGTGGTGCCCAGAGTGGAAAGGATGGCCAGAGGCTTTTCCGGCGGCGGTTTTTGCGTCACCCCCTTGAGCATCCCGGCCATTGCCATGGCGCCGTTTCGAAGAACAGCCCGGGTGATCCGGTTTAAACCGGAAAGATCGCAGACGGAATGAAGCATGCAGATATCCCGGGTTCCCACAAAGGCACGGGTATCCCGGGAAGCCATGGTGGAAATCATGACCTTTGGAAAGCCGATGGGAAAGGCACGCATCACAGCCGTTCCAAGGGTCGTTCCCATGGAGCCACCCAGACCGATGGCGCCATGAATTTTATTCTGTCGTTGGAGCGCTGCGGCAAGCCTGACGGCCCCCTTTATCATGGCTGAAAGGGCTTTGCCCTCGTGTCCCATACTGCGGACAACTTCAAGGGTCTGGCCGCCGGCAGCCGCGACTTCTTCAGGGTGAATATCTGCCGCTACAGGGCTTTTTCCCCTGATGCCCGCATCCAGCAGCAACACCGGAATTCCGGCTTCCATGAGATGTTCCCGGAGGAAAACGGCTTCCCTGTTTTTTGTGTCCATGGTGGCGACAAGAAGGACCTGGCGGGGCTGCTCCATCCAAACCTCCTGTTTCATTGCCGGTTTAATATTAAAATATAGAAAACCAGGTCTCCGGGTTTCGAACTTTTTGTCATCTTTCAGGCGGTCATTTTCGTGTCCTGGTTTTTAATCATCGCATCCATCATGTCGGCGGCAATCCGGGCAAAGGGGCGTTCGTTGATATGATGATCCACCTCGGTAATGTCGATGCCGGGATTGATATCTTCTTTCAGGGTATGAATAAATAATCGGGTGGCGTCAGGCGCAAACAAGGGACCGCCTTCACGGTCTGCTTCAGACCACCCCCGGAGCGGAATCAGTATTTTAATGTCCGGGACGGATTTGTTCACCTTGGCAGCCAGCTGTTTTGCCAGGATCCGGGTTTCGTCGTCTGTCAGCCGGACGGCGGAACGAAAATCGTAGAAGAAAATTTTTCGATCCTTGTATGCCAACGGGATGGTGTCCCGGGTAAACTCCAGAACGGCGCAGTCCAGCCCGCCCGGTACGACCAGGCGGGGCAAGTGCGTGCCGGCCGCCGGTTCCAGCCGCCCCGGCCCAATCCCGCCGCAGTATCCGCCTTTTAAGGCATCGGCCAGCTCATGGGTTGCCAGATCCAGAATGCCCTGGAAATATCCTTCAGCCGAAAGCTCTTCCATCGCCATTCCGCCGGTGCCGTTGGCATGGAAGGGAATGACTTCATAACCGGATTTTTCGAGGTATTTTTTTACGTTTTCAGCCGCCGCCGTGATGAAGCCGAAAAAGGTTAATGCGATCCGTTTTTTCATTTTCCCAGGCTGCCAGCGGCTCTGTACCATGCCGCAGATGGCGGCCGCTGCCCGGTCCAGCACGCTGCCTGAGATGCTGTTGACGCCCAGCAGATCCACCACGCTGTGCATCATGGTAATGTCTTTGGTCCCGACGATTTGAGCCATATCCCTGGACGCCACCGTAGAGACCATCACCTTGGGTATTCCCACCGGCAGGACGTGCATGATCCGGGTGCACAAATGGGTTCCGGACCCCCCGCCGGCTGAGATTACCCCGGAAATGGCGCCGGCGGCGTAAAGCTCTCCGACGCGTTTGCGGGCTTTTAAAATCATGGCTTCAATCGCTTTATCCCTGCTGCCGGTAGCGTCGACGCCGTCTTTTTTAATTTCGGCAAACAGGTCCATATCCACCGGAAAGGGGGAGGGGGCCTTAACGCCCACATGAATGGTTAGGGCCGGTTGCCCCCGCTGCCCGATCTGCTTTTGAAGAAACCGATGTTCTTCGCCCTTTGAGTCAAATGTCCCCAATACGGCAATGGACGCATTTTTTTTCATCGTAAGCCCTCTAAAGGTCTAAATTCGTTTTTCATGCTGCCGGACATTCCCACGGGACAGCGAGGCAAAAATTCCTGCAAACGTGAGACCGGAAAATATCATCAAGGCGAATTTAATACTTTTGATTAGCTGGGGGTAAACAGCCGGGATGACGGGCACACGCCCCAGAATGACCGCCAGGACCAGGGTTGCGATACCCATGCTGAACAATTGACCCAGGACTCGCATCGTTCCGGCCGAACCGGAGGCGACCCCCAGAAAACGGCGTTCAACCGAACTCATGATGGCGTTCATGTTCGGTGAAGAAAAAAATGCGAAACCAAAACCCAGTAAAAGGAGCGTTGCGACAATATATATTAAATGGGTATCTACTGTAAGCCGGGTAAACAGCATTAAGCCGCAGGACGTCAGCGCCATGCCTGCAGACGAGATCAGGCGAGGTTCGATCCGGTCTGAAATCTTGCCGGCCAGCGGTGAAAAAAGGGCCATCATGACGGGTTGAGCCATCAGAATCAGGCCGGCCGTCTGGGCATTCAGGGATTTGATGTACTGCAGATACAGGCTCAGCAGAAAAGTAACCGCAAAGGTGCTGCTGTAGTGAATCAACGCAGCTAAATTTGACAGCGCGAAAACTTTGTTGTGAAGCAGAAGATCCATCTGGAAAACCGGGCTCGCTACCCGCTTTTCCAAGACAACAAAGGCGATAAACCCGCAGACGCTCAACAGAATCAGGCCGATGCTTTTTTTGTCGGGCAGCAGCGAGAAGCCCACGATCAAAATAATCAGGGACAGACCGTAAAGCAGACTGCCCCAGATGTCGAAGGATTCGCCTTGGGCTTCAGCCCATTCCCCTTTCAATTTGAGGAAAATGAGGCCCAAAACGGAAAAGCTCAACAGAAAGGTGAGGGCAAACAGACTGCGCCAGCCTATCTGGGTGGTTAAGATGCCGCCGATAAATGGACCGCTGGAAAGTCCGATGTAAACGGCCGATACGGTGATTCCCAGCACCTTGCCGCGTTCGCCCGGCGGGTAGACGGAAGTCAGAATGGCCATGGTCGTCCCAAAAAACATGCCGCTGCCGATGCCTTGTATGATTCTAAAGACAATCAGTGCATACACGGACCATGACAGGGCGGAAAATAAAGAGGCCGTCGTAAAAAGTGAAAACCCGATCACCATGATTTTTTTTCGGCCGTAGATGTCCGACAGCCTCCCCATGGGAACCAGGGTCACGCCGATGGCAAGGAGGTAGGCCGTCGCTATCCAGCTCAGCAGAACGGCATCGATGTGGAATGTCTGTGCAATGGCCGGCAGGGCGACGTTAATGGAGGAGCCCATGAAAGGTGTAATAAAATAACCGCTGACCGCTACAATCAGCGCTGATTTTTTAGTGCTTTCCAGATTTTCCATCCAAATGACCTTTCTATGGAAAGGATATAAACCCTGTCATGTTTTTTATATAGCTGCAGGGTAAGGTTAACTGCCGGATGATGCCGTTTTTTCTCTGCAGGCCCTGATAAAAAAATCGAAGAGTCGGCGCTGATCTCCATTGCCCGCCATCCGTTCCGGATGCCACTGAACTCCCAGTAAAAACCGCTTTTCCACACCCTCCAGAGCTTCGATGACGCCATCTGCAGCCAGGGCCGCTACACGAAGACCGGCGCCGATATGGTCGGGGTGAACCGCCTGGTGATGGGCGGAGTTAACGACCATATGCGAGGTTTTAAAAACCTCTGAAAGAGAAGTGCCGTCCACAAGGGTCCCCCCATGGGAAGCATCTTGCGTGTATGAGATCGCTTTGTGGTTCTCAACCGGATTCAGGTGCTGGATGAGCTTTCCGCCCAGAGCGATATTGATCAGCTGCAGCCCCCCGCAGATACCCAAGACCGGTATTTTAGAAGAGAGCACCTGCCGGGCCAAAAGGATGTCCGCCCGGACCCGGCGCGGGTGCGCAGGAATTAGTTCCGGCTGCGGTTTTTCTCCGTAAAGTTCCGGTGGGTAGTCTTCGCCGCCCGTGAAAACAAAGCCATCCAATCGATCAAGGTATTTTTCAAGAAGCTGAGCGTTTTCCAGAGGCGGAATCGGCAGGGGAAGCCCTCCGGCGCCGGCAACCCTATCGACATAGGGGGCATAGACATCGTAGCATTCACGAAACCGGGGATCGGAAGCGGGATATTTGGGATAGCAGGTGTAATCCATATTCAGGCCGATGATCGGTAGTCGCATTTTTCCTCCGTGATATCAACCGAAAGAGGGCAATCGATGATTTCTTGGTATCACCATCCGCGGAATTATTCAACGGAGTTGTTTAGTATTTTCGAATAATTAAGGCCAGAGTTGCAGAGAAACGCAGCATGGATTGGTCATCATTGATTTTGGTTGGGGAAATCCGGGAGTCGGTAAGGTCAACGGCAGCATCCTGACGCATGATGCGGAGGGGGGACCCGGTATCTTGATTCTCAGCTTGTCATCGACAATAATTGTAATTACAATAGTTGCAAATTTAATTCAATGAAATCTCAAGGAGCAAAATCCATGGAAAATCAAATACGATCAAGGGATGTTAAACTGGTACCTATTGGAAATTCCAAAGGAGTTCGCATACCCAAGGCGCTCCTTCAAAAATATGGCCTGAAAGATTCTCTTTTAATTGAAGAAACAGACAAAGGACTGCTTCTTCGCAGTAAAGAGGAAAGCAAGCTTTCCTGGGAAGAGACGTATAAAACCATGGCGGATGAAAAGGAAAAGTGGGACGATTTTGACACAACGCTTCCGGACGGTCTGGAGGATGAGGGCTTTGAATATTA
>JARGFK010000040.1 GCA_029211065.1 Desulfobacterales bacterium | reverse complement strand
AGGGCATGCGGATAATGAGCCACGACGGGGAAACCTTGATACGGATGTATGCCGAAGCCTAAACGTTGTCACCTGCTCCTCTACTCTACTCAGAAAATATTTTAGCTTTATGTTAAAAGATTAATAAATACGGGTGTATCTTGAATCAGCCTCTCAATCGCCATCGCTACGTCATTGCCGCAGCCTGTTTTGCGATCCAGGCCATCGGGATCGGTTTTTATATATCCTACGGGGTCTTTTTCCATCCGTTGAATGCTGAATTCGGCTGGTCACGGACAGCGATTTCAGGCGCTTCCTCCCTGGCTTTTTTCTTCATGGGCTTAGTGGGTATTCTGGTCGGCCGATTAAACGACAGAATTGGGCCGAGGATCATGATGACGATTGCCGGTCTCATTTTCGGCCTGGGTTACCTGCTCATGTCCAGAGTCCATAGTGTCTGGCAGCTATACCTTTTCTATGGCGTCGGTGTCGGCATCGGATTGAGCGCCATCGATGTCATCCCCCTCAGTACTGCGTATTCCGCTGCATTGTGACGACGGCACGGTGGTTTGTCCGAAACCGGGGGGCCATGACCGGTATCGTTAAAGTCGGTACAGGTGCAGGGCAGTTCGCTGTTCCCCTCATGGCGAGTTTTCTTATCACAATTTATGGCTGGCGGACTTCCTACATGATTATGGGAACAGCCGTGCTGCTGCTTCTGGTTTCAATCGGCCAATTTCTCAGGCGGGATCCGGGCCAGATGGGTTTTTTGCTGGATGATGCGGAAAAAACACCGGTAGGCCGACCGTATGCGACCGGCAATGATCTAACTTTGCGCGAGGTGCTTCGAACCCAACCGTTCTGGACGATCTGCTTCGCCAACCTGGCGGCTGGTTTTTGCCTTATGAGTATCCTGGTGCACATCGTTCCACATGCCCAGGACCTGGGTGCATCCGCCCCAAAAGCCGCCGGTGTTCTTGCCACGATCGGAGGCGTCAGCATGGTCGGGCGCTTTGTGAGCGGGGTCGCCGTTGATCGCCTCGGCAGCAGAGTGATAATGATGACTTGTTTTTTCCTGCTTATCGGCGGGCTTTTATGGCTACAGGTCGCGCGGGAGCTGTGGATGTTGTATCTTTTTGCAGTGATTTACGGCATTTCCCACGGCGGTATTTTTACCGCCATTTCGCCCATGGTGGCCGAATATTTCGGGACAACCTCCCACGGCGCGCTTTTCGGCATCGTTGTTTTCAGCGGCACCATCGGCGGGCCATCGGCCCGTTTCTGGCGGGATATATTTTTGACATTACTTCCGGTTATGGTCCGGCTTTTTGGCTCTTTACGCTGTCCAGCGTTCTGGGTCTTGTAATGATAATATCGCTCGAACCGATCAGCAACAGGCCATAGCATATCAAAAAGGCATTCGGCCCCTACCAGATTCAAGTGTTGATTGGGTTGTCGTAAGTTGTTTTAGAGTTTACGTACCAATTTTATCCTTTACATAATGATAAATAGAATATGTTTTCTCCCCCGGAGAAGGATAAAAAAGACGTTGTTGATAAACAGGAAAAGATATATCATTAGCAGAAATCGCCCGGCAGTTAGATGTTACCACTTCGGTAGTTGTCAAGATTCAGCGACGTCAACATTTGAGTTTGTCCGGCTTGTCAACAACGTCCCCTTTTACAACGTCCCCTTTTATCCTTTTCCTTTTCCTTTGGCTCTTTTCCGTAGACGGATTAAGGCTTTTAACCTTGATTGATTTTAGGAAATTGTTCTGGCAATTTAACAATAGCGATTCCCTTGTTTACCGTCATAAGATATAAACTTTGAGGTGGACCCCAAAGGCGGCCGATTATTGTAAGTTGATAAAATTACAGGATTTTATTATTTTTGGTTTTCTGAAAATGGTCTCAATATTTATAAACATGTTTAGCACGAAAATCGGTGTTTATATTTAAGAGTAAATCTTTGATATAATACTATCCATGCCATACGATCTAAAAAATCAGTATCATAAAATTAAAATGTGCACCATGTCTTATTAAACGTCCCGGTAATGGATAATGTTTCCGGTTATCCATAAGAATCCCGTACCGTAGGTATGGGTGAACATTCTTATGCGTTGATGCCTTTGTGCTGTATGTGATAGCGTCATGGGTGGATACTGAATTTAATAACGCACAGCATAACGCACAGGGTCTTGAATCTTGCAGCATGAAATTCTTACTCAATACCTATGACCACTTTCATTAGGTTATTGTCATTTTCGATCTTTACCTTTGCCAGCTTGTTGGCAGAATTCAGCCGAATATGCAAGTTTCAAGACACGACCCCGCTGGCTTCGCAAGTTTCAAGACACGACCCCGCTGGCTTGTTAAAGAACACCCATACCAAGTGTCAAGAAAAATAATCAGGTTCGTCAAATTCCAGTAGACATAAAGCCAAAATGTTTTCTGACAGGATTAATCCATCTTCGCCAAAGGCTTCGCTGCACCTTAGCAGGATTGACTTGATTTATTTCGCGGCTTCCTGATGAAGCCGTGAAAACGCAATTCCGCTTCAGCGCAAAAAGATTCGGAGAATCAACAATGGATGCTTTTTGCCTTTCTACAGCCTGTCCCGCAGAGCGGGAGAAAGGCAAAAACATATTGTTAATCCTGTCTAAACATTAATGTTCTTATCAGTAACAGATTAAAACCCGACGGCCTGTCCGTCTTTGCGATGATCAGAGGCCGCACAATAGCCATCGTCCAGACGGCAAATCAATTGGGCGCCGCCAAAAAGCGAGCCCGGCTGACCCAGTATGATTTGATGGCCCCGGCGGGTGAGTTCTTCCACAACCGAAGCTGAAAACCCCCCTTCGAGGGCGACGCTGCCGTCATTAAACACATGCCAGCGCGGGGCGTCTGAAGCGGCTTGGGGATTTTGCCCGTAGTCGAATAGCCGGATCATCACCTGGACATGGCCCTGGGCCTGCATGGCTCCCCCCATGACGCCGAAACTCATGAGCGGTTTATTATCTTTCATGACAAAGCCCGGGATGATGGTATGAAATGGGCGTTTGCCGCCGCCGACCTGGTTGGGATGGCCCGATTCCAGCGTGAACCCGGAAGCGCGATTTTGCATGCTGATGCCGGTTCCCGGCACCACGATGCCGGAACCGAATCCGTTGTAGTTTGACTGGATCATCGAAACCATCATGCCGTTTTCATCGGCGGCGGTTAAATACACCGTACCCTTTTCCGCAGGCAGCCCTGAACGGTAAAGCTTGGCGTGATGGATATCGATCTCGGCTGCCCGTTGTGACAGAAAATCGCCGTCAAGAAAGGCAAGGGTGTCCACCTGCATGTGGGCCGGATCGGCAATATGGCGATGGGCCTCGGCAAAAGCGATTTTCATGGCTTCAAACTGCAGATGAAGGCTGTCGGCGGAATCGACCGGGTATCGGCCGATGTTGTGATGTTTCAAGATGCCAAGCGCGATGAGGGCGGCCAGCCCCTGACCGTTGGGGGGGATTTCGTTAAGATAGACGCCATCGTATTCCTGGGAGATGGGCGCTACCCAGTCGGATTGGTGCTGGGCCAGGTCCGCTTCCGTCATGGCTCCCCCGGTTTTATTGGCATAGGCGACAATCCGTTTGGCCAATTCGCCCCGGTAAAAAGATTCTCCCCGGGAAGCGGCAATTTCCGCCAGGGTGTCTGCCTGATGGGGAAACCGGAACATTTCATCGATGCCCGGCGCTTTGCCGTTCGGCAAAAAGGCGGCGCTAAAATCAGGATAATCTTTGTAAAGCTGCGGCGTTTGCGCCCACTTGGCGGCGGTTTTGGGAGACACCAGAAAACCGGTGCGGGCGTAGTGGATGGCCGGTTCAAACAGGTCGCCAAAAGGAAGTTTACCGAATCGCTCGGAAAGTTTAACCCATGCATCCACCGCGCCGGGAACTGTTACCGCATCCCAGCCCAATTGCGGCATTTGGGTTAAACCGGCAAAACGCGCGGGTGTCCAGGCCCGGGGCGAGCGGCCGGAGGCGTTCAACCCCTGGAGTTCGTGTCCATCCCAGACAATGGCAAAGGCATCGCTGCCGAGCCCGTTGCTGGCAGGCTCGACCACGGTGAGGGCAATGGCGCTTGCAAGGGCGGCGTCCACGGCGTTGCCGCCTTTAAGCAGCATACGTAGCCCGGCCTGGGCGGCCAATGGCTGGGAAGTCGCCACGACATTTTTGGCAAAGACCGGCATGCGTTGGGAGGGGTAGGGGAATTCATATGAAAAATTTTTCATGGATCAGTCTCCAGAATTTGCAATTGTCAATTAGCAGATGTTTTTGATACCATACAGATGTTGCAAAAGACTGACAATATCTTTTTGTCAAGAAACAGAAAGGACCGACTTCAGATGAAAAAAATTCCCATTTCAATTTATCGGGGCGGCACTTCCCGGGCGATTTTTTTCCATGAAAAGGATTTGCCTGGGAGTATTGACGAACAGGACCGGATCATCATGCAGGCCATCGGCTCCGGGCATTCGCTCCAGGTCGATGGGTTGGGGGGCGGATACCCGCAGACATCCAAATGTGCGATCATCGGCCCGCCCACTGTTCCTAAAGCGGATGTCGACTATACCTTTGTTTATCCGGGGGTGATTCAGAAGATTGCAGACCGAAAGGGAAACTGCGGCAACATATCTTCGGCGGTGGGGCCCTTTTGTGTTAATGAGGGGCTGGTTGCGGCAACGGGTGACCAGGCGTCGGTGGTGATATTTAACACCAACACCAAGGCGCTCTTGCGGGCCACATTTGCGACACGCAAGGGGCGCTTTTATCCCAAAGGTGATTACAGCATCGACGGCGCCCCCGGCAGCGGGTCCCGCATTGTGCTTGAATTTTTAAGCAACCCGGAACGGACCCTGCTCCCCACCGGGAATATTCGGGAAAGGCTGGATGTTCCCGGGGTGTCTCCGGAACTGGAGGTTACCATCATCCAGGCGGGGAATCTGGCGGTTTTCTGCTCCATGGCGGCGCTGGGCATCAACGGAGATCCGGTCCAGTGGGAAAAGGATCCCGAACTCTGGCAAAAGATGGAGGCGGTTCGCGGGGCAGCGGCCGTACGTCTGGGAATGGCGAAAACTCCGGAGGAAGCCCGCCTGAAAACACCGGCAGTTCCCAAAGTGCTGGCGGTGCGGCCGCCGCAGCCTTACAAGGACGTGCTGGGCGGACAACAAACCGGCGAAAGTCATCAGTTCATGATTTTAACGGCAGCCATGGGGGTGATGCACCGTTCCATTGCCGTTACCGGATCGGTTGCCACAGCCGCTGCTGCCGTATTGCCCGGCAGCGTTGTTTACGAAATGCGCCATGGTGAGGGACCGGAGGTCGTCATCGGCCATCCCTCCGGGCAGATCGCGCTGACCGCCGAACTTGATGAAAAGGATGGAAAGTGGCAGGCCCGGAAGATCGCTTTGAATCGAACGGCTCGTGAAATCATGAAAGGAGTTGTGTTTATTGAAGAAAGCGAGGACTGAATTGAAGCTTTATTTCCGCATGGAAAACCTGTGGGATTTCAATAAGTGGATGAAATTCCGGAAAGTCAAATCCCCTCGGGGGTCGGATGCTTACGCTTTATTTTGTGTCGGATCGACGGCCAACCTGTCTTCCGCCAGCTTCTCATTTGCATTACGGGCAAGGGCAGCGTAGCGATAGGCCGCGTGAATGAATTTTCCGTAGGGCATTGTGATAAAAAGCCCGACAACGATGCCAAGATGAACTGCCAGCAGGATTCCCATCGCCCCTGTCTCCCGAAAAACCAGCAGCAGCAGGCCTGTCAGGCTCGTTAAAAACAGCAGCGACAAGAAAGCGATATCCATGCTGAAGGCTCGCGGCGCGGCCGGCGACGGATCCATCTTCAGCTTTAAAACCAGCAATCCCACCGTGCCGATCAGCAGAGCGACCCCGCCCATGGTTCCCAGTACGACCGGCCAGCTCCAAAACGGGTAAGGCGCAGGCCAGTGCAGAAAATGATCGTATATCGCGGCGATCGTGGTTGAAATAAAACAAAGGATGAATCCGTAAAACACAAAATGGTGAAACCATTTTCGGATAAAGCTGAAGCGGTCATCGGGATAGTTGCACCCATGGCCGCCGCCGTCCAGGTATTTCAGTTGCAATACATCCCAAATCGCCTGTGCATTTGCTTGGGGGGAGAACAATTCACCCGGCGTCCCGCCGGTTTCACGCCAGAAATTGGCAATTCCCTTCAAAAGGGTTGTCAGGACAAAAAGCCCCAGGGCGGACAGGGGGATTACGATGGCCCAATAGGATATGATCTGGTAAAAAGCGTTTTCGCCCGAGTGAATGGCAAAGACGGCAGCAGGCCCTTTGGAGAGGAAGGTCAGCAACAGAACGAGCAAAACGCTAAGGGTCGTTACCAGCGCGACTGCCAATCCGTTTTGCCTGAAGAGACCCTTAAAAACGCCCGGCCAGGTGAATTCCCGATAGGTTTCCAGCCGCAGTTCCGCAAGTGTTTTGGGGACGTTTACATCAAATTCATGCGGCGGGGCATACTGACAGGCGTAATAACAATCGCGGCAATTGTGACACAGGTTGGCTAAATATTTCAGATCGTGCGCCGTAAATGTTCTGCGACGTTCCATGGCCGGGAAAACCGCGCAAAAGCCCTCGCAGTAGCGGCAGGAATTGCAGATCACCATTACGCGATCAGCTTCTTTCAGCATCTCAGGAGAGGACATGGCGCGCGGCCTCCTTTCCGGCGATGCGGCCAAAAACAGTGCCGATGGTCATCCCGAAACCCGCCATGTAACCTTTTCCCAAAATGTTGCCGGCCATGATTTCGCCGGCCGCGAAGATGTTTGCAGCCGGCCGATCATCCTGCAGGATTACCTGGGCGCGGTCGTTGACGGTGACCCCCAGGTAGGTGAACGTAATACCGGGCCTGAGGGGGTAGCCGTAGTAGGGCGGTCGGTCCAGCGGCCGGGCCCAGTGACTCTTGGCCGGTTCCAAGCCCACGGTCGTGCAGTCGTCCAGGTCATTGGAATCGAACCGGCCGGGCCGTACGGCTCCGTTGAAAGCCGCTACGGTTTCTTTGAGGGCGGCCGGATCTAGTTCCATTTTGGCAGCCATTTCTTCGATGGAGGCAGCCTCGATGGGGGGGAAAACGGACGGCATAAATAAATCAATCGATTTTGAATCGATGACGGCATAAGCTATCTGATCAGGCTGCTGGGCGACCAGGCGCCCCCAGATGGCGTATCGTTTGGGCCAGAACTCTTCGCCCTCGTCGTAAAAACGCCGGGCTTCTTTGTTGACGACGATGCCGAAGGGTACGCAATCGAGTCGCGTGACGATCCCGCCGTCAAATTTTGGCGCGCGGGCGTCAATCGCCACAGCATGACACTGGCGGGGGTCTCCGACGGGCTTGGCGCCTTGGTCCAGCAGAACCCGCAGCATGCGGCCTTTATTGTAGGGTGTGCCGCGGATAATAAAATTGTCCGCCGGCGGCCCCCAGTATTCCTTCAACCAGTCAAGGTTTGCCTGAAATCCGCCCGAAGCCAATACAACCGCTTTTGTCCGGACTTTTTGAGTAAGCCCCCGGGACACAAACGTTGCCGATTTAAACAGTCCGTCCTGAATCTCCAGGTCCGTGACCTCTGCATCGTACAGGATCCGGACCCCCAGTTTTGCAGCCGTGCGATAATAGGCGTTTATCAGGGCTTTGCCTCCGCCGAGAAAAAAACCGTTGGTGCGGGCCAGGTGAAGCGTTCCGCGCATGGCCGGTTGGAAGTTTACACCATGCAGGGTCATCCATTCACCGACATTGTTGGATTGGCGGATGGTAACGCGCGCCAGTTCCTCATTGGTCTGGCCCCCGGTGACACGATTCAGGTCGTCCCAGAATTCGTCTTCAAGGTAGGGCCCGGTCAGGTGGTCGTTTCCGCGTTCGTGCATGTAGCGCAGGTTGCGGGTATGGCGGCTGTTGCCGCCTCGAAATTCTATAGGAGCGCTTTCGAGCAGCAGCACCCTGGCGCCGGCCGCCTGGGCGGTCATTGCGGCGCAGAGAGCGGCGTTGCCGCCGCCAATGACCAGCAGGTCAAAGGTCTGCGAGAGCGTATCAGCGTCATGAGGGGTGGATGCCATTTGGACCAACTATAAACCTCTTTTTCTTTGCAGAACATGTTTATGAGATGTCTTGCCACGGCCATACTTTTTTTTATCGCGCTAAAAAATACATAAAAATGTTATTAAAGCAACCGATATTTTGATTAAAGAAATTTTTTTTGGGTTTTGCTTATTTCGAAGAGTCTTTTAAATCAGGTTTGGTGTAAAAAATTTTTATCCGGTAGATAAAAACAAAAATGAGGGTTGCGCTGATGAGGATGATAAAGTTTGAGGCAAAAAAAGTCAGTATGAACGAAAACGGGTCATCCAGCTTATACGCGGCAATCAGGATTTGGATGCCAAACAACAGAAACAGACAGCTCAACAGGATGATGAAGATATGTTTAATCCAGAAAAAAGCTTTTGTCATGGGTTCATTATAATCGGTTTTCATCGGGACAGGTAGGGTTTAACGGCTTTTTGAAATTTTTTGGCCATCAGGGCGTACCCTTTGTCATTGGGGTGGATCGGGTCGCTCATGAATTCGCGCTTTCCCATAATGCCATCAAAAATATTGGGAATCAGGATGGCCCCGGTCTCGCTGCAAACTTTTTTGTAGAGATCGCCGAAGCCTCTGCCCCAAAGCGGGATATCGATGCCCCCCACAACCACCAGCGCCCCCTGGTGCTGTATCGATTCAATGATTTTTTTTAAATTGTTAAAGGTTGTTTGTTTGGGAGCCCTGTTTTTCAGGTCGTTGCCGCCAAGGGTAATAATGACAATCCGGGGGGACTGCGTCAAGACATCTTTCCCAAGCCGGCTTAAGGCCGTTGTGGTGGTATCTCCCGGAATCCCTGCATTTATAACCGGTTTTGAGATCAGCAAAGACAATTGCGCCGGGTAGTTTTTACCGGGGGTTGAGCCGGTGCCGAAGGTCAAACTGTCTCCGAAACAGATGATGTTTAACCCCCCCGGAGAGGAGTTTGTAATCCTGGGCGACGGATTGAATACATAATAGCCGCCGACCAGTATAACAGCGGCAGCAATGAGGGTTAGAGTTTTTTTCATTTAATCCGGATCCGCTTCGGTTTTTCTTCTTCCGGCTTAGGTATTTTAACTTTAAGGACGCCGTCCTTAAATTCGGCTTTAATATTTTCCGGTTTAACGAAGACCGGCAGGATAAAGGACCGCTGAAACGTGCCGTAGCATCTTTCCCTGCTATGAAAATTTTCTTCCTTGATTTCCTGATTAAAAAATCGCTGTCCGATAATCGAAAGGATCCGGTCTTTCAGATTAATGGCGATATCTTTTTTGTCGATACCGGGAAGTTCGACTTCAATGATAATCGCGTCGTCCATTTCATACGCATCAACCACCGGGTTCCAATCGCATGGGGGTAGTCCCTTTTCCTGACCGGTCTTTGGAAAAGCATCATCAAAAATCCGATTGATATGGTTATGCGCTGAATCGTTCCCCCAGGGGCCCCATTTTACAAGGGACATCCTGTCACCTCCAGTATCTGAAATGCCTTGTACCAATATTAATAAAACGGACCTGTAACCCAAAAAGGGTCCGGCAGTAACGCTTCGCTGACGATGTGAAGGCAGACCCTATCTTTTTGTTTTCGGCATTGTAATAAAATAATTATGAAAAATCAATTTATTGAATAAATTTTAAAGCGAAGGCTGACGGATTCGGTTTGGCCGGATTGCTTATCGGTGTGCGGATGCTTCAACTCTGGGGAATTTGCATTTCAGTTTTCAGTCATATTGGTATGCAGCATGAAATATTCCAATTCCGACAGGTGTCTGCTGGTCAATTCTTTGGTCTGCAAGCTGCGCCGGAGTCTGTTTTCCATGCTGTAAAACATATCGCTGAATTCCATATCCTCGATTTCACTGTACGCGCCGGTATCGAAAGGGAGGAAAGATCCATCCATCAGGGTGTCAAGTATATTTTCTTTGTCGGTATATTTCGCAGCGGCTGCGTTGCCGAATGGAATGCCGTGCCGGCCGATATCGACAATGAAGCCGACGGTGCGTCCTGATGCAGCGGGCAGCAGGACGACCACTTCGTTTCTTGTGTCGGTTTGCAAAGAAATTTTCTGTTCAGGAAGAACTTTGGGAGACATATTCTTTGCTCCTTTGAGATTTCATGCGAAAGCAGAAAAAAAGTTTTTTGCTGCAGCCGTTTAGATCCAGAACTCCGGTCTGCCGGCGAGGTGACTTCTTAAGCGGCTTTAAATTTTTTTTCAAACCACCGGACCGGTTTTTCTTCCAAAATTTCTAATCCCTGGGCGTCAAAATACGCCGTGGCAAGCGCCAATGTGTCGGCGTCGATTTCAGATCCCGCCCAACCCATGCAATTCATGCGTTGACCGATTTCCGGGATATCCACCCGGGGGTTAAGCTTGAGAGAAATTGCCAGGCACCGAATGAACCCCGGCACGAGGCTCGGTTCCAGTCCTTTCCGGAGCAGGTGTGATATCAACCGTTCTTTTAACTTGCTCAGTTTTGACATAAGTCCACTCCTATAAATTCAGGGATATTTAACATATTCATAGAGGAGCATAAAAGATTCTATTTTGTGTGTCAATAAAAAAGACATACAATATCTTGTATTTATTCCGATTCGATGTTCCCGACACTGAATAACCAAACTTATCAGAAGATTCAGAATTAATTTCGTATCTTCACCTTGCATTTTTATCCGCAATCAGGCTATGACATCCGTAATACCTGAACCTTGCCTGGAAATTGATGAAAACATTTTAGTGCTGATTACAATCGGATTTAGGGTAAATTTAAAGGAAACGGGATAAGCGATGGATATTAAACCGATACAGTCAATTGATAGAAACCTGGGGGGCGTTGATTATTTTCTGCTGTGGGCCGGGGTGGCGATTTCTCTGGCTGAAATCTGGGCCGGCGGGTTTCTGGCGCCGATGGGATTCTGGATGGGCTTTTGGGCCATTATTTTGGGCCACATCATCGGCAACACTTTTATGGCGCTGGGCGGCGTAATGGGTTCGGACCACGGTATCATGTCGATGGTGTCCGTTCGCCCTTCTTTCGGGATTCGCGGGTCAACCCTGGGTGCGCTCATCAACATCATACAATTGATCGGCTGGGCCTCCATCATGCTGATTATCGGCGGTCGGGCGGGCGCCATGCTGGGTAAGCCTCTGGGCGGGGTCCTGGCTTCCGACAATTTTTGGATCGTTCTGATCGGGATCGGCACCCTTATATGGGCGCTTTATACCGGACGCTCTGTCTGGAAATTCATGCAGACGGCGGCAGTGGTTGCGCTGCTGCTGGTTTGTGCCTTAATGAGTTGGGTGTCGTTCAGGGAGTTCGGCAGCGAAATTTTGACTGTTCAGCCCAAGGACATGCCGTTTATGATCGGACTTGACCTGGTCATCGCCATGCCGATATCGTGGATGCCGCTGGTTGCCGATTATTCCCGGTTTTCAAAAAATACCGTATCGAGTTTCTGGAACACCTGGTGGGGCTATTTTATCGTCTCTTCCTGGATGTATCTGCTGGGCCTGATGGCCACGCTGGCAACCGGAGAAACCGACCCGGGGGCATTGATTCTGCAAATCATGGGCAAGATCGGCTTTGCGGCGCCGGCCCTGATCATGGTGGTTTTTTCTACGATCACTTCGGATTTTCCGGATGTGTATTCCGCCACCTGCTCCATGATGAATATTTCCCAGAAAATAAAGGCGAAAACCATCATGTGGATGGCCGGCGTTCTGTCCATTCTGGTGGCGCTGATATTTCCCATGGAGCAGTACGAGAACTTCCTGTTCTTTATCGGCGCCATGTTCATGCCGCTCTTTGGGGTGGTTCTGACCGATTATTTCATTATTCGCCGGCGTCGGCTGGATGTGGACGCCCTCTATCGAGAAGACGGCGTGTACTGGTATTCCAAAGGGTTTAATTTAGTTGCGCTCTTGTCATGGGCAATCGGGTTCGTTACCTATGAAGTTATGGCCGTGTTGAAATTCAGCATCGGCGGTTCGATGCCGTCCATCATGGTTGCGGGTTTGTGCTATCTCATCCTTACCCGATTTCGGAAGAAAAGCGGAAATTAACATATACGCACCTGACTTTTCCTTCTATAGTGCCGACGCACAGCTTTGAAGTGACTTTAATTGCGCTGCAAGACCCACAACCAGATCGCATTCATGAGATGATGAAAAATGGTGGCAATGATAATGGGTACGGCCGTCAGCGGTGAAAAATTTAAAATGGCAACCGCAAGGATAATCTGACAATTCCGCGATGAGGCAATCAGCGCCAGCGTGTTTTTTATATCTCTTTTCCGGAGGAGATATCCTGCCAGGTAACCCAGACTCCCCTGCAACAAATAAATCGCGAATACGCATGAAGAGAGACTGAGCAGCGTCATGTTCCATTTGAGGTCGTCCGACGCGCTTGCAATGGTCGTGGACACAATCATGAAAACAACAACAGGGGTCAGGAAAACAGCCGTTTTTTTTATGGATTGCTGCAGCGTTTTCCTGCAAAAGCGCTCCACCAGACGGGTTGCAATGTAGGGAATGATAATCAGGGCGGCGGTCTGAATCAAGATGGGGCGGGATTCAATGGGAGCCGTTTCTCCGAGAAACAATTTAAGGACAAACGGGATGACCAGGATCGATCCGAAAGTAGAGAAAAGAAAATTGCTGAACGCAAGGTGAAAATCTCTATGCTGTAGGTAACGAATGAGAATGATTCCCATGACGCCGGTGGGGGCGCAGGCAACCAGAAGCAGTCCGACGCGATAAGGGGCCTCGAACCATATTGAAAGCAGGTTGTGGGTGATAAACGGCATAAAAAAAACCGTCAGAAAAAAGGTGATAAGAAGTTCCTTGCGGAACACATGCGCCATATCGATTTTTGCATCCAGGAAGTTAATGAAAAGCATTCCGGCAATCATCACGGGGATCAAACCTGAAAAAGCGCCCAGCGCCGGGAACAACAGGCCGCCGGCAACTGCGAGGGTAATGCTGATATAAAATAAAAGTTTCAAAATTTATGCCTGACGCCGAAATTACGAAAAAAGGGGCGTTTTGCAAAGGACGCTTACAGTTATTCGATCTCTTCCAGGCGCTCATCAAAGGCGGCCCGCTGTTCTTCATAGATCGCCGACTGTTTTTCGAGTTTTGCGTAGAGTTTATCCACAGCACTGTTAGCGGCATGCAGGGACTTTGAAAGCATTTCGATCCGGGGGCCGTCCTGCAACCGGGAAGCTTCCAGTATTTCGGCGTTGAGGCCATTGAGCTGCTGTTCGCCGGCAGCGATTTCATTCTCAAGCGTCGTGATCCGGGTTTCAAGCTTTTTAACCGCCCGGGATCGTTCTGCAATGATTTCCGAGCGCAGCCGTCGCTTTTCTTTTTTGGTCAGTTTGGACGCGTCTGCTGTTGTGTCAACTGCAAGGGCCGGTTTGTTTCCGGCCTTTTCGTCCTGCCAGCCGCCGCTTTCCAGAAAGTCTGCGTAATTGCCTTCAAACACCTCGATGCCGTCATTCTGGAAAACGATCAGACGATCCGCCAGGGCGTTTAGAAACATTTCATTATGGGTGACCATCACAACCGTTCCTGCAAAATCCACCAGCGCGGCCAGCAGGGCATCGCACGACTCCATATCGAGGTGGTGGGTGGGTTCATCCAGCAGGAGCAGATTTGCCGGCGTGACCAAAAGCTTTGCCAGCAGCACCCTGCTTTTTTCGCCCCCGGAGAGAACGCCGATTTTTTTCAAGGCATCGTCACCGGAGAACATCATGGCGCCGCAGATATTCCGGGCCTGTTGCCGGTCCACATCTGGATGCGACAGTATGATTTCTTCCTCAACCGTACAGTTATCCATCAAGCGGTTGATATTGGTTTGCTCAAACAGGCCCTTTAGAACCCCCGGGCTGAGGGTAATATTGCCGCTTTGGGGTGAGAGCCCTTCCGCCAGCAGCTTCAGCAAGGTGGTCTTGCCCTTTCCGTTTCTTCCGACAATAAAAATCCGCTCCCGCGGCCGGATGGTTAAGTTAAATTCTTTGATCATCTGCGTTTTGCCGTCATAGGAAAAAGAGACGTTTTGCGCAGCGAGCACCCGTTTGCCCGAGAAGGGTTCATTTCGAAAAGAAAAGTCGAGGGCCTCAATGGTTTTCAGTTTTTCTTTTTTTTCAAGCTTCTGGAGTGTTTTGACCCTGGACTGTACAAGGTTCGCCAGCCTGGCTTTGGCCCTGAAACGGGTGATAAACTGCTCGATCTCTTTTCGCCGGCGCCCCTCATTGATTCGGGTCTTTTCATAAATCTCTTCGTCCTGGGCGATTTGGGTATAGTATTTCGTCGTGTTTCCGGAAATTTTGCGGATTTTTTGACGGTGGATTCCCATGATATGGGTGACGACCGCATCCATAAACGACCGGTCGTGGGTTATCAGTATCAGTTCATGGGGCCAGTTCATCAGGAAGCGCTCGATCCAGCGGATCGAAGCAATATCAAGGTAATTGGTGGGCTCATCCAGCAGCAATAAATCCGGTTCCGCCACCAGGGCTTTCACCAGGTTCAGACGCACCTGAAATCCGCCAGAAAATTCAGCGGGGTGCCGCTGCATATCGCTGTCTGAAAACCCGAGACCCGTCAGAATCTTTTCGACTTTCCAGTGCTGGTCCTGTTCCACCGCCGGCAGCCCCTTTATCCCTTCCTTTAGGACGGTATCTTCCGTAAACTCGATATGTTGACGAACATAGCCGATGCGATAATTTTTAGGATAGGTGATGCTGCCGCTATCGGGCTGCTCTTCACCGACGATGAGATGCAGCAGCGTCGTTTTGCCGTGCCCGTTTCGGCCCACAAGCCCGATGCGTTCCTTGGGTGCGATGGTAAAACTTGCATCCTCAAACAGCAACTGGGTGACATACCCCTTTATTAGATTTTCAACAAAGAGCATTTTGGTTCCTGATTATCCATTCATTTTTAGTGCGTTGCAGCGGATAATTTCCACCAGCGCGAAAACAGTCGGCCTTTCTTTTGTCTTTAAAACCGAAACGATGGTTTTGGCAAGCTCTATATGGGAAAGCGCCAAAAGAGTCAAACGGAAACCGGAAGACCGAAAACTCCGGAGGAAAAAAACAGAATATTTAGAACTCACGAAGCGGCGCTATAAAAATTGTTGATTTCAATTCTTGTGATGATATAAAGAGAGCGTTATTGGAATCGGTTTTATGGGGTTCCGGCACCTGGGCGTGGCGTAACAGGCCGGCAGGACGAAAAAGAACATAATGGTAATTGAAGAAAAGGTAAAGGCAACGTTGTTATCCCTGAAGCGCTCCGCTTTCAGGGCCAAATTTAAACTTTCCGCCAAAGACCTAGCCTATCTTAATGACAAGGGAATTGAAACCATCCGAAGGTGTATTTATCAAGAGGAGGAAATAAAATGGCGACTGGCGTGGTAAAGTGGTTCAGCAACAAAAAAGGTTTCGGGTTTATCGAGCAGGAAGAAGGCGGAGATATATTTGTTCACCATTCCGCCATAAACATGACCGGATTCAAAACACTAGCTGAAGGGGACCGGGTCACCTTTGACGTCGAAAAGGGTGAGCGGGGTCCGTCGGCAAAGAACGTACAAAAAGTTTAGACAGGATCGGCTGCAGCGAAATCCGAGGGCCAAGGGCGACAGGGCTCGCGAAGCGGCAGGAATAAATTTTTCATCCGCATCGTGATCCTCTCCGCCCTTCCCACGGCTGTTTGTTCCAACACGAAAAGCCTGGTCGTCAGGGATAGATCAGCGTTAAGCGGCACTGCCTTGTATTTTTGGTTTAAAAATACAGGAACCAAATACCAATCAGGGGTCTTCTTTTAGAACCTCATTCACATATCCCATGGCGGCAATCATGTTCGGAAAACCGGTGGTGGTCAGCGCCAGCAGAACGCTGTGGATAATTTCTTCAGCGGTAGCCCCGGATGACAGCGCTTTTCGGGTGTGAGACATGATGGCGCCTCTGGAATTTGCGCCGATGGAAATCCCAAGTTTGATAAGATTCTGCGTTTTGGGGTCCAGGGGGCCGGCATCCCGACAGGAGATGCCCAGCTGCTTGTAGTCTTTGAAAACTTCCGGAAAATTTGTTGAAAAATTTTCATATATCTTCGGCAGATACATAACCCCTCCTTGTTTGACATGTTTGCTGTGGTGGTTTTGGGTCAGTTTTTATTCAAAGTATCCTTCACCCTGACAGGCCGTGCATCGGGGGCCCTGGGCGGCGGGGTATGCTTCCCCGCATCCGGAGCAGATCTCAATTTGTCCCTTCTTCTTACGTTGGTAAAGTTGTTTCATTCGGATAGTCCGTGATGATAAAATGGATCGTCGTGCCGTGAAAATAGCGTTGAGCAATACATCCAGGGGCAGGTCTTTTTTGGGTTTCCGGCGCATATACCAGTCGTAAAGGTCGGTTACCGCGCGGGTTTTCTCAAGATCCAGCCAGACCCGGTACCCGCTCAGGCTGTATCGGTCGTACAGGCTTAAGGCAAACTTGTCCCAATCCAGAACCTTCAGCCAGCCGTTGCCGAAGGTGCACGGCGTAAACAGCTGGACGGCATCCGGCAGGCAGTGGGTGGTTTCCACGATGGCGTCGGCTTCAACGTCCGGTCCGAAAAGTTCCCGGGCCCAGTCAACCATAAACCCGCCCAGGACGATGCCGGGGGCTTTCCATCCGTGGAAGTTTTCGATGGCATCTAAAAATTCTTGCGGTGAGCGGCCGCAGATAGTAAAAGAAGGTGTATCAACATCCATAAGTATAGCGATCCCTTGTCCTTTGTATGTGCCGATTTAAACCTGTGCCGGTACTTTAACCACATGTATACTAAGATATGAGTTAAAATTCAAACCCCAAATCCAAACAACTCCAACTGAGTGGTTTAATGAAAACAGCATCCGCATTATCCCGGCGTCATCAAGAGGACCTTCTGTCCGCCATCAAGACGATATGCCGAATATTCTGGGGGCCGGATCCCGACGATTGCGCGGCAATGAAAGCGGGCTCCTTTTTCCTTCCGTTTGAAAATCTTAAACCGGCTATGACCGGTGAGTTCGCCGATCCCCTGCAGAAGATAAAGGCCTTTCCAGAAGATTTCGGTGATGCCGATCTGCTTTGCCGCCAGCTGGCAGAAACGTTCGTCCGGCTCTTTATCAACGCCAAGGGAGGCATTCAGGCACCGCTTTATCAGTCCTGCTATGAATACGAAAACGCACCCCTGATGGGTGCTTCAGCCGTTAAAATGAAAAATAGGTTTGAATCCAGCGGTTTAACCCTTGCGGAAACAATAACCGAACCGCCGGACCATCTTTGCATTGAGATGGAATATCTTTATTTTCTGCTGGACAAAAGCGGGAGCCGCCCAAAGGGGTCCGTTTTATATGAAGCCGGATCTTTTGCCGCCGGGACGATGCTGCCGTGGGTTTCTGTATTTGCCGGGCGGCTGCAGCAGGAAACCGCCTGCCGTTTCTATCCGCTGGCATCCCGTCTGCTGGTCTTGATATTAGATTGGGTTGCCGGTTTTGGAAGCGGGAAGCTATGGGAGCGGAACTGAGATCCACCCCTGGTAACCGGCGACAAACCTGCTGACATCTTTATAACCCAGGCGCACGGCCCAGTAGACGGCAATTTCGCTCCGGGCTCAGTTGTAGTTCAGGCAGTAAATAATAATCCTGCGGTTTTTATCCGAACCGAGGACGCTTTCAAAACGGTCTCGCTTGTCGGGTTTCAGATTGTACCGGTCAGCGGGACTGAATTCGATCTGGATGGCCCGGGGTAGATGGCCTTCCTTAAATTCGTAGTCCGGCCGGACATCGACAATCAGGAAATTTTGTTGTGTGCCATAGAGCGCCTGGAGCTGTTGTAGCGTAACGAGATGATAGCCTTCCTGCCGGGCGACAATTTCGGCCCTTTCCCACCATACGGAATTTTCAGCGGCCCCGGCGCCGGGAACATATCCGCAAAGGATGATCAGGACAAAAAAGCCTTTCAGAGTCTGCAAAAGTTTCATCGTGTCGACAATGCCAAGTGCCTGGCTCCGGCGGCATGTTGATTTATGTGCCGGAGCCAGGGATATGTTTTACGGTTATTTTTTGGTTATTTTATGTGAGCCGTCTTTGTTGAAAGTCAACTCTGCTTCCAGATAATATACATCCTTGAATTTCGGACGCAGGTCTTTGACCATATAATAGGCCTCGCCGCTTCTGGCGCCGGTTGAACAGATGAAGACGACCGGCTTTTCTTCCGACAGGGTTTTGATCTTTTCTTCCAGTTTGTCGGTGGGGACGTTAATGGCGGTCTCGAAACTGCCGGCTTTAAACTCATCCGGGTCGCGGACATCGATCAGAATGATGCTTTCCGGTTTTTCTTCGATGATAGTTTCAAACACGGCCACATCGATACTCCCTTCCTCCTTGCCGGGTTTGATCGAAGCGGCCATTTTTTTTGCTTCTTCAGCAGAATCGGCATCAAGCGTTTTCCAGGCAGGGTAACCGGCCGCATAGACGGCTACGTTCTTGTAGCCGAGCCCAATGGCCTTGGCGGCGGAATTATGGCTCAATTTGCATTTAAACCCTTCACAGTAAAAAATCAGCTGTTTTTCCTTGTCCTGAGGCAGCTGGTCTTTTAACTTGTCGAACTCGCTGTCAGGGATGCTGATGGCAGTGGGAATATGGCCCTTGTCGTACATTGAACGTTTGGGTCGTGAGTCCACCAAGACCATATCGGCCTTGGTGTCGATCAGTTTTTTCATGTAATCCGTAGATATCGCCGGATAGTTGCCTTGAACTTTCTCCCATTTGGGGAATCCTTCGGCAAAGACTTTGACGTTTTTGTATCCGAGCTTTTCAGCCTTCCAGGCTGAGTTGTGGCTCAGCTTTCACTTCATCCCTTCACAATAGAAAATCAAAAGGGTGTCTTTATCCTGGGGCAGCTTGTCGGTCATTTTTTCAAACTGACTGTCGGGAATATTGATTGCCATGGGGATGTGTCCCTTGTCATATTTTGCCCGTTTCGGCCTGGAATCAATGAGCAGGGCGTTTTCAGGCGGGGGCACTTTCACATACGGCTGCACAAATTCAACCGTCACAATGTCATGGAACATCCATGCTTCGGTCTGTACACTGCCGGCTTCCGCGGAAGCAGCGGCAATGGCGGCGTTCCCAAGTCCCATAGCCAAGACGATCACTATGAGCAGGGGAAGCCAGTTCATTCTGCTGTTACTCATCATACGTTACCTCCTTTTGTTGTTAAAATAATGATTGACCAATTATCAGAATCGGGTCATTTCAGCCGGACCCTTTTCGAACGTAAATCATTCCGACGTTTTCCAGAATTTTTCCGGCATATGGATACCGCCAGGCAGGGTCGGTTCCACCGGCCAGTCCAGGGGCAGCGTCCCTGAAAAATATAAGATTCCCGGTTGGGTATCTATTTTGGGGTTGATCACCTGTACCAGTTTTTTATGCTTGACCAGTTCGCTGATTGTGCTTGTGGGATCATTCAGATCTCCGAAAGTGCGGGCCCGGGTGGGACAGGTCTCGACGCAGGCCGGTTCTTCTCCACGGCTTAAGCGGTGCTGACAAAAATCACATTTATCGGCGAAGCGGCTGGCAGGGTTGCGATAGCGGGCGCCGTAGGGGCAGGCTGTGACGCAATTGCCGCAGCCGATGCATTTGGTCGGATCGATGGCCACGATGCCGTTAGACTGCTTGTAAGTGGCGTTCACCGGGCAGGCCGATACACAGGACGGTTTGTCGCACTGCATGCACTGGCCGGGCTGGTACTGGGTTCTGCGGCCGCCGATTCCGCCGGTATGCCGGACCCAGTTTCGCCAGAAACCTTTGGGAACGTTGTTTTCAACCTTGCAGGCAATCATGCAGGCCTTGCAGTCAAAACATTTAAAGGTGTCAATCACAATGGCATATCGTTTCGATCGGTCCTGGCTCATGGGCAACTTCCTTCTATTTTATCTTTCTGACCGTGACCATGGTTTGATGCATGGCCATATTCCCTGAAATCTTATCGTTATAGTCTTCAAGGATGTCTGCAATGCAAGCTCCCCGGCCGAAAACATGGGTCAGGCCCTTTGACAGGGCGCCGTACCCGGAATCCATATAAACCGTATCGGGGCGGGTTTCCTGGGTGACATGAGCCTTGAGGATGCCTTTGCCTACCGGGCTGGTAACCGCGACGGAATCGCCCTGCTTGATTCCCAGCCGGCCGGCCGGTTTGGGGTGTATCCACAGGGCGTTTTCAGGCAGCAGTTCGTGCAGCAGTTCATTATTGGTGGAAGAGCCCTGGGTGATATAAGCGTTGCGTCCCACCACGATGCGAAACTTTCCTTCAGGAACCTGCTGGGGGGGTTGGTATACCGGCAGTGGATCGATGCCGGCGTCAGCATAACGCTGGTTGTAAATTTCAATTTTTTTTGAAAGGGTTTTAAAAACCTTGCCTTCATAGACGCCATAGAGCTTGCCGGGATTGTAATAAACGCCGTCTTTCAGCAGGGCATCCATGGCATCGGGCAGCTCTTCCAGCTGTTTTTTGCGGTAGTCCGCCAGGGTGTAGTTGAAGTGCTCACCCAAGCCCAGGCGCTTGGAAAGCTCGGTGACAATCCAGAAAACCGGTCTGGATTCAAACAGCGCCGGAACCACCGGATCGCGCATGACCATACAGGCGCAGGCCGAAGAACCCTGCAGCGCAGACACCGGGTCCTCTCTTTCGAGATAGCTGGGGGCCGGCAAGACCAGATCCGCCATCCAGGCGGTGTCGCTCATGGCGATATCCACGGTCATCATGAAATCGAGCGTGTGGATCATTTCGATGGTTTTGCTGCGGTTGGCGCCGGTTTGCATGGGGTTGATCTTATAGGTGAAAAAACCTTTGACCGGATAAGGCTTTCCTTCAATGACGGCATCCCGGGCGTGCTTAAAAGAGCCCTCCTCCTCGAACATCATCACGGACCGGTCGGCATCGATCCTTTTTTCGGGGTTGTCCTCATAAAAGGGCGGATCATAGGGCACGGATTTGATGCCGATTTTTCTGGCCGCCGTCAGGCCGCCGGGGCGATCCCAGTTTCCCAGGAGCGCATTGACAATGGCAAAGGATCGGCGGATCTGAGTGGAGTTTTCGTAGTCGGAGCTTCTGCGTCCCGGATAGACCATGGCCGCAGGCGCGGCTGCAGCCAGGTCCCGTGCCATGCGGCGAATATCGCCGGCCGGGATTTCGCATTCTTTTTCAGCCCATTCCGGCGGGTAGGGTTTGACATGGGCGCTGAGCTGTTCGATACCGAATGTTTTTTCGGCAATGAACTTGGGATCGTACAGTTTTTCAGTGATCAATACATGTGCAATGGCCAGGAAAAAGGCCATGTCGGTCCCCGGCCGGATCGGGAACCATTCGCTCGCCAGGGCCGCTGTTTTGGTAAAGCGGGGATCAAGGACCACCAGCTTGCAGCCGTTCTGCATGGCCGTCATCAGATCGATGCTGTCCGGTGTAACCAAAGCCTCGAAGCGGTTGGCGCCGGCCATGATGACATATTTGCAGTTGAGCATGTCGGGAATCGGGATTTCGCCATATGTGTCCAGAAATGCCCGGTTGAGGCTCAAGAGGCAGTTGGATTCATGCGATACGACATTGTACGATCCAAAGACATTGGCAAAGCGGTGGACAAATGTGGATTGAAGGTCGGATCCGGCCATAAACAGAACGCCGCAGCGGGTGTACTTTTCGGCGATGCGCCCCAGCTGTTCAGCGGCATGGTCCAGGGCCTGGTCCCATGTGAGTCGCTGCCAACGGCCCTGGCCCCTTTCTCCTTTTCTGAGGAGGGGATATTTCAGCCGGTCGGGGTCATAGAGCTGCTGGATGCCGGCATTGCCCCGGGCACACAGCATGCCCCGGGATTTTAAGAACTTCGGATTGGGGTCCAGTTTTTTGACCACACCGTATGGGTCCACCCGGGCAATCAGACCGCACTTGTTTAAGCACATGTCGCAGATGGAGAATTTCCTTTCAATGCGCGCTTTGGAATCTCCTGCTGTTTTGGATACCAGCGCATGCAAGATCCGGGATTGGCCGCCGACAGCCGCCCCGGCAGCAGCCGCGCCGGTAAGCTGCATGAACCTGCGACGGGTTAGCGCACCTTTGGTTTTTACTGGCATTTTCAATACTCCAAATTACTCGCATTTTTCCGGTGAGGGAGAGTCAAAGGCATGACCCCAGAGCTGCGCATACATATCCTGAATATCCTTTTCCGACAGGGCGCTCCACTTGTCCTTGCAGGGCAGCTTTTCAATGTTTTTAAATACCTCGTCCCACTTTGCCTGGGTCTTGTCGATGGGACTGAGGGGCTTGGCGGATCCGCCGTCGATGTGGCAGGTCCGGCAGTTTTTACGAAAAAGGTATTTTCCCTTGCGGGCATTGCCGTCGCCGGCGGCCAGGGCAAGCCCGACCGCGCCGATTAAAAAGACCAAAAGAATTAAAGCGGAACCCAATCGTCGAATCATCGTGTTTACCTCCTTAGATTGTCGTATATAATGTTTTAAAGCCTACGTTTTTTAATGATCGCATTAAACCTGACTGTCTGTAGCTGGTATCAGCAGGCGCTTACGGATGCGCTTTTCCCAGGGTCAGCTTTTTAAACCTGCCGCCGGTTTCAACCGGGTCGCCGGGATACCCCAGAGATTTAAAATCTATGTAATTGCTTTTTCCGATCTGGGCGGCAATTTCCGCACTTTTGACCGGCAGGGTTTTAAAATCGATTCCTTTGTTTGCCAGGGCCTTAAAGTCGACGCCGTTTCTTTCCTGATGGCAGCTGCCGCAGTAGGGTGCCTTGGCAAGGGAGGGGTGGCACTGGGCGCAGGAAAGGGCCTGCTCTTTGGGCATCACCTCGTGGGTCAGGCCCCAGTACATCACCGTGTCCACAAATTCATATTTGCCGCTATAGGCCAGATTGGCTGACTGCATCCCTTCCCTGGCGGCCTTATCCCAGTCCCAGTCTTTCCAGTAACCTTTCCAGAGCTTGGGTGCGATGAGGTATTTATAGACCGAGTCGCTGATCTGGCGTCCGGTGTGCTCTTTAAACGGGTATATCCGGGAGGCGCTGTCTGCAGCACTTCCCATGGGTTTGGTCAGCTCGGTAACACCGGATTCATTGATGCGGTCGCCCAGCAGATAGCGTTTGACCGTTCCGTTGTACCAGTAATAGGAAGGCTTGGCTGCCTGCTTCCAGCGGAAGCTTCCCTTCATTTTTGCATAGACCGGTTTGCCATAGGGGTCTTTGGGCTGATCAATATCCTGGCCGGCGGTGGACCAGTCCCAGTGGACCTTGGTGGGCGTTCCCTTGGAATACATAGGGATATGGCAGGTCTGGCAGGCAACGTGGGCCGTATGCTTATTCAAATGGTTATCGACCATCTGGCTTTCGATATGGGGTTTATCGGTATGACAGTATTCACAGGACAGGTCGCCCTCTGATGCGGCAACCGAAATGCTGCGCCCGGAGATCATGTGGTTGCGGGTTTTATGACAGGTCTGGCATTTGAAATCCAGACCGCCTTTGTCCGTGCCCATATGAACGTCAAGAGATCGGGTGGGCTTGGCCAGGGTGGAATTCAGGTCGCCATGCTTGACCGCATCGCCGCCGCCGCCCTGGAAATGGCAATTGGTACCGCAGGTATCCCGGCTGGGGCGGCCCACATTGCGGGCAACTGCGACCAGGTCGACGCCTTTGGCGGGGAAGCCCGCTGCCGCCGGCGCCTTCTGGTATGTTCCGGTGGTGTCGTGGCAGACCAGACAATCGATTCGTGTCATATCATTAAAGTCAAATTTTTCATCTTCCCAGCCGTAGCCGATATGGCAGCTGGTGCAGCGCGGCCAGTTGCCGTTGAGATTGATACAGAAATTGTTGACGGTGTTGTGCCGCTTGCCGAGATCAACCCGTTTTTCATGCCCGACGGTATAGGGCGACGGTCCCTGCCAGTTCCAGTGGGCGGTCTTGAGGATGGCCTTGCCTTCATTTTCGTGACAGGAGAGGCAGTTTTTCGTCACCGTGATGGGGTCGACGCCCGCTTCCAGCTTTACCAGGTTTTTATGGTCGGGAACCTTCCTGGGGTGACAGGCCAGACAGTCTGTGGGGGCTCGGGTATCCAGCGTTCGCGCAATCGGCCCCCGGACCATGGCGCTGTATAGAATGGGTCCGCGGATATGGGGCACCTGTTCCGACTCCTGATGGCAGTCCATGCAGAGCTGATGATAGGCGCCTTTCAAGCCGGGGGTATGCAGCTGTTTGGGATTAAACGGGTGATCATGGCAGACCGAGCAGGACGTCGGGATAGCTTCCTTTTCGCGCAGTTTTGCCAGGTTGACCGGCTCACCGTATTTATCTCCTTTTTCCCGGGGAATGCGGTGGTGACAGATGGAGCAGTCCTGGAGAACATTGGCATGCTTGCTGTGCATAAACCGGACCGGTTCGTAGATATCGCTGTATTGGCTGATGATGGGGCTGTTGAGGATCTGCAGCTTGGGCGCGTCGGCAATAGACGGCGTGGGTTCGGTTATGGGTGCTATCGGGGTTTTAGCTGTCGCGCGGGGGCCGGCCGCCTGGACTGGGTTCGCCGGCGCAAAAAGAATAGATGCGGCCATCAGGATCAGGGCTGCCGTTGAAATTTTCTTGGGAACGGCGCCCAGGACCGGAAAAATAAATACACACACGCGGTACAGAAACATCAGGCCGGCAATCAATCCCACTGTGATAAACATTTCGCCCACGGAGGGGAAATAGGAGACCAGCTTGTACGGCGGGGTAAAGCTGACCACAAAAACATTGATGCGGTTCAGCAGAATCCCCAGAACAAAGACGATGGATGCGAAAAACAGCCAGCCCGGTGATTGTCGGACCTTTCTGAATATCAGCAAGACAAAGGGAAGCACAACGCCCACAAGGACTTCAACCAGAAACGAATTGGTCTGATAGGTGCCGTCCAGCAGATAGATATAGGTGCCGCGCACCAGCATATCTCCGATTTTAAACGATAGGTAGGTCCCCATGAACAGCGGCATGAATCTGGCCAGCGGGGTGAGTACCTCCATTTCCGGTTTTCGGCCGAATGATTTGGCAACGATGATGGACTCAAAGGTGACCATGGGGTAACCGGCGGCAAAGGCGGACAGCAGGAACAGCAGTGGCAGAATGGGCGTGTACCACAGGGGATGGACCTTGTAGGGCGCTATCAACATAAGCGAGCCCAGGCCGGATTGATGCAGACAGGAAAGAACGATACCGGCAATAATAAAAAGGAACATGACCTTGTCAAGGATCCGGTCGGCAATTTCCAGCAGTGTTTCAATGGGCCCATTGGCCTTTGCAAAGGGACCCGGAAGATTGACCCGGCCCTTGAAACGTTCCACCACGATGGGGATAAATTCAATATAGAGAACATGCAGATAGATCATGACGCACATGGCGACTTCAAATAGAACGGAACTGCTGTTGTGGTTGAAGACAGGACTGGTAATGTTCCAATACCGGCCGATATCCACGAGCAGTCCCAGAACCACAAAGGTATATCCCAACATGGCGGTCAGCAGGGCCGGTCGGATAACGGCATGGTACTGTTCCCGGTTAAAGACATAGGCGATCAGGCCGGTGGTAAAACCGCCGGCGGCCAGGGCGACGCCGGAAGCGACATCGACACCGATCCAGATTCCCCAGGGGTATTGATTGTTGAGGTTGGAAACAGCCCCGATGCCGAATATGAAACGGGCGGCTGTAAAGGCCAGCCCGATGGCGATGAACCCCAGCATGACCATGACACCGGGGGTCAGAAATTTTTCTTCAACCGGCGCTGCGATTTCATGAGCATTCATGACACGTCTCCTTTCGCAAGGGGATTATCCTTGGAGGGCCGGTTGTTTTTCTTGTAAAAACCGGTAAACCACATCGTGCCGCCCAGAAGTCCGAACAAGATGATCGGGGCTGCAAAGAATTGAAAGAGACCATGCTGGATGGCCTCGGTCAGCCGCGGCGGCGCTTTGGTCCCGATCTTGGGAAATCCGATGGTCTCAAATGGTTCGGACGCCAGATACAGCCAGGAAGTGCCGCCGACTTCATGTTCGCCGTAGATGTGATCCACATATTTGCCGGGGTTGTTCTTCATCTTCCAGCGGGCCAAAGATAAAAGATCCGCCTTTTTTCCGAAAGTGATCACTTCCCGCGGGCAGGTTTGGGCGCAGGCCGGCAGCCCGCCGACTTTAATGTTTTCAAAGCAGAATGTACACTTTCGCACCTGCGGAGTCAGGGGGTTGTGATACTCATAGGCCGGGACCTGGAAGGGACAGGCGACCATGCAATAGCGACAGCCGATGCATTTTTTGGCGTTATAGATCACCGCGCCGTTGGACTCTTTGGTTAAGGCCCCCACGATACAGGCGGAGACACAGGAGGGGTCGTTGCAGTGCATGCACTGCAACTTGACAAAGGTGGGCCGTGTGCGCCAGGTCAGGGAACCGATGGTTTTGGGGTAATACTTGTTGACCACGGTATAGGTGGTTTCATCCATCCGCCTTTCTTTTTCCAGAACCGTCATTTCACTAAACGATTCATGCGGTTTGGCCAAGCCGTGGCGTTGGTTGCAGGCCTGTTCGCACTGGCGGCAGCCGACGCACAGGGTTGTGTCCACCAGAGACCCATATGATTCTGTGGATAAAGCCGGCACTTTTTCAGCATGGGCGGTGCGAGCCTGATTCAGTAGCGGTGTCGCAGCCAGCGCCCCGGATATTTTTAGAAAGCGCCTTCTATTCATCTCCATAGAAAACTCCTGTTTGTTGACGATAATGGTTGCCTTTGAGCGTGAATCCGTCTGTGGAAATGGGACCGGTAGGGTCATGCGACAACATCATCCTTTTTCGATAAAAAGGCGAAAGCAGCCGTTTTCCCTGTCGGTTCGAACCACCTGGTCATGAGACGGTTCAATGATCTTTATAATATTTTTGAAAACTTCGGGGTCCTGCAGCGATACCTCCAACAGATCTCCGCTATTCATTTTGTTCAGGGCGCTTTTACATTTGAGCAGCCCCAGCGGTGAAATTAAATTGACAAGATCCAATCTTACGGTTGCACCCATCGAAATATCCGGAAACTTTTAGTGAACGTTTGGTGCGATATGATTTGCAATTGATATGCCGCTTAAATAAAGCTTAAGCCATAAACATCATAACATTTTGATATCAATATATTTAAAAATATTTAAAAAAAATTACAGAACGCTTGCCAGGATACATGTTTAATGGTATTTAAACACTTGCTTAAATATGTTTAAACACATGATAAAGGAAAATGATGAAAGATCTTGAATCAAACCGCTACTGGAAAAAAATTATCAACACCATGAATGAAGGCTTGCTGGTAATCAGCCCGGATGGAACGATTCTGATGGTAAACCACTCATTTGAGTGCCTGACCGGATATTCATCTGAAGAGGTGCTGGGAAGGTCCTGTAAAATGCTCAATTGTGACGGCTGTGAAATTACGTTGCAAGCAGGCAATGGTCACTGGTGCACCCTGTTTGCCGGCGGAAAAGATATTACCAAAAACTGCCTGGTAATGAAAAAGGACGGTACCTACCTGCAGATAATAAAAAACGCTTCGTTATTAAAAGATGACGATAACGCGAATCTGGGGGCGGTTGAAACACTCACGGATATATCAGAATTAAACCGGTTGGACCAGGAACTCGATCTTCTTACCCGGCAGATGGATGAAGGCAGCGGGTTTCACGGCCTTGTCGGCAAATCGGCGGCCATGCAGAACGTGTTTGATGTGATTCCCAAAGCCGCTCAAAGCGATGCGCCGGTTATCATTTATGGTGAAAGCGGTACAGGCAAGGAACTGGTGGCGCTTGCCATTCATCATCTGGGCAGAAGAAAAAAAGGACCTTTCGTCCAACTCAATTGTACCGCATTAAATGAGTCGCTGCTGGAAAGCGAGCTGTTCGGCCACATCAAAGGCGCCTTTACCGGAGCTTACCGCCATCGTCTCGGGCGTTTTGAGGCTGCCGACGGCGGGGATTTCTTTTTAGATGAGATCGGCGATGTGCCGCTTTCCATTCAGGTGAAGCTGCTGCGGGTTCTGGAAACCAAGCAGTTTGATCGGGTGGGCGACCACCGGCCCATTTCAGTGGATGTCAGGATCATTACGGCGACAAATAAGGACCTGGGTGAACTGATGGCGCAAAAAAAGTTCAGAGAGGACTTTTTTTTCCGTATCAATGTGATTCCGATCCACATCCCTCCGCTGCGGGATCGACGAGAAGATATTCCCCTGCTGGTGAATCACTTCATCCAGCAACTGCACACCCGAACCGAAAAGAGTATTGCCGGACTGTCAGCGGAAGCGATGGGCCTTTTCATGGCCTATCATTGGCCCGGAAATGTCAGGGAGTTGAAAAGCGCGCTGGAATATGCCTTTGTTGTCTCTGCCAAGGGGTTGGTAAAGCCGGAACATTTGCCCCTTCAGATCAGAAATGGCGCGGGGCAAAAAACGGGGTCGTTTGTTGTGCCCGGTCGAAAAGACGAAGCTGAAAAAAAAGCTCTGGTTACGGCATTACGCCGGAGCAAAGGCAATCAGTCCCAGGCGGCCCGAATCCTGGGAGTGAATCGTGTAACGGTTTGGAACCGTATGAAAAAGTATGGGATTGATTTAACACCGGACCTGGATAATATCTGATTCGACGTGTTTGAGAAAAAAATCGGTCCGAAACTACCACAAAATGTACGGTCGACCGTTTTTTTTGTTGACAAGATAATGTCACCATGTGGTATGGTCAATATTAATCAAATATCATCATTACGGAGGCGACGGTGGACAGCAAAGAATTTTCGCAATTTCGAAAAAAACTGAAAAAGACGCAAAAACAGATGGCTGAACTTATGGGAACTTCGCTGAAAGCGATCCATAGTTATGAACAGGGGTGGCGGACCATTCCCACCCATGTTGAGAGACAACTCTATTTTCTACTTTCACGCGCACGCGACGGCCAAGCCCGCCAAAAACCCTGCTGGTCCATCAAAAAATGCCCGCCCGGTCAGAAGAAGAAATGTCCGGCCTGGGAATTTCGCTCCGGCAAACTTTGCTGGTTTATTAATGGTACCATTTGTGAAGGGACACCTCATAAGAACTGGAGAGAGAAAATGGAGATTTGCCGAACCTGTGAGGTCCTGACCGACATGATATAATCCACAGCCACCGCTTCTACCGATTCCCTTATATCCAGCTAAAAAAGGCTTTTTATCACATTCAAAAGCGCGGGTATTTTTTGCGGTTTTGATTTAACTCAGGTATCAGTGAAAGCGGCCGTTTTCCCCGACAAATGGCAGGCACGACATGAAATAAGGAGACAGAAAATGGAACAGAAATATCAGTTTGATACCCTGGCGCTGCATGCCGGCGCGGCAATTGACGAGACCCTTTCCCGGGGCGTTCCGCTCTATCGAACCAGTTCGTATGTTTTTCGCGATACCCGGCACGCGGCCAATCTGTTCGGACTCAGTGAATTGGGCAATATTTACACCCGCCTGATGAACCCCACCCACGACGTCCTTGAAAAACGGATGGCCGCACTGGAAGGCGGCGCAGCCGCCCTGGCGCTGGCATCGGGCACGTCGGCCATATTTTATTCCGTTATCAATATCTGCGGCCTTGGCGACGAGGTGGTGTCCGCCGACAATCTTTACGGCGGCACCTATACCATGTTCAACAATATCCTGCCGGAAATGGGGATTACCGTCCGGTTTGTAAACCCGCTGGAACCGGCCAATTTTGAAAAAGCGATCACGGACAAAACCCGCATGATTTTTGCCGAAACCATCGGGAACCCCACCCTTGACGTAGCAAACATCAGCGAAATTTCAAAGGTGGCTCAAAAGCACCATCTCCCCCTGGTGCTGGATTCCACGTTTACGACGCCCTATCTTTTCCGGCCCATCGCGCATGGCGCCGACATCGTGGTTCACTCCCTGACCAAATGGCTGGGCGGTCATGGAACCGGGATCGGCGGCATTGTTGTGGACAGCGGGACATTCGACTGGACGGACCCGAAGTTCCGGCTTTACAACCAGCCGGACGAATCTTATCATAATTTAAAATATGCCCATGACTTGGGGGATCTCAACCCCCTGGCGTTTATCCTGCGCATGCGGCTGGTGCCCCTTAGAAATCTGGGCGCCTGTATCAGCCCGGACAATGCCTGGATGTTCCTGCAGGGAATTGAAACCCTTTCGGTCAGAATGCAGCGCCATTGCAGCAATGCCGAAAAGGTCGCCCGATATCTCAGAGAGCACCCGCTGGTAAAATGGGTCCGCTACCCCGGCCTCGAATCCGATCCGGCCTATGAAAATGCCTCCCGACAATTTAAGAACGGATTCGGCGGAATGGTGGTGTTCGGTGTGTCCGGCGGCAGAAAGGGTGGTGAAAAATTTATCAACAGCCTGGGACTGATATCGCATCTGGCCAATGTCGGTGATGCCAAGAGCCTGGCGATTCATCCGGCCAGCACCACCCATTCACAGCTCAGCGAGGCGCAGCAGCTTGCAGGCGGAATCACCCCCGATCTGGTGCGGTTGTCGGTGGGGATCGAAGCGGTGGAAGACATTTGTGACGATATCGGCCAGGCTCTGGACAGTACGAAGAAATGAGTGAATATATCGAACACGACAAAGACGGTATTTCCGTCGGCATCGTTGAGAAGAAATTCTTTACGACCGCCGGGCCGGCTGATATTATGACCCTTGAAAGCGGCGCCAAACTCGGACCGGTGACGATTGCTTATGAAACCTATGGCGAACTCAACAACGAAAAGGATAATGCCGTCCTGATTTGTCACGCCCTGTCCGGTGATTCCCATGTCGCCGGCTATTACGACACAGCCGATGCAAAGCCCGGCTGGTGGGACATCATGGTGGGGCCGGGCAAAGGGATTGATACCGATAAATATTTCGTGGTCTGCTCCAATATCCTGGGAAGCTGCATGGGCACCACCGGCCCCGGGAGCATTAATCCCGCCACGAACACACCCTATGGACCTGAATTTCCCTTTGTCACCATCGGCGATATGGTCAAAGCCCAAAAAGCGCTGATGGATCATCTGGGGATCCGGAAAATACTGTCGGTGGTGGGCGGCTCCATCGGCGGCATGCAGGTCCTGGAATGGTGCGTGCGCTATCCGCAAATGGTGCTTTCCGCCATTCCGCTGGCATCCACCACCCGGCACTCCGCCCTTGCCATCGCGTTTAACGAAGTGGCCCGCCAGGCCATCATGGCGGATCCGGACTGGAATAACGGCAACTATTACGCCGGGCAGAAGCCGAACCACGGGCTGGCGGTTGCGCGCATGATCGGGCATATCACCTATCTGTCGGACGAGTCCATGCGGCATAAATTCGGCCGCAGGCTGCAGAACAAAAGCGATCTTTCCTTTCATTTTGACGCCGATTTTGAGGTGGAAAGCTATCTGCGGCATCAGGGTACAAAGTTTGTGGATCGTTTTGACGCCAACTCTTTTTTATACATTACCAAGGCCGCAGACTATTACGACCTGGAAAAACAATATGGCGACGGGTCCGGCGTCAAGGCCTTTTCCAGGACAGGCGCCAAGTTTCTGGTGGTATCGTTTACGTCCGACTGGCTTTACCCGACGTACCAATCCAAAGCCATGGTGAAAGCGATGAAAAAGAACAACCTGGATGTCAGCTTTTGTGAAATCGAAGCCGAATGGGGCCATGACGCTTTTCTGCTTCCCAGCCCGCGGCTGAATTCATTGATAAGGGGTTTTTTAGAAAGTGCCAGCAGTCAAATTCGTAAATAACGGCATGCGCTATGATCTCCAGATAATCGCTTCCTGGATTGAACCGGGCGCCAGGGTCCTGGACCTGGGCTGCGGCGGGGGCGATCTGCTGCATTATCTTGAGAAAAACAAACAGGTAGTGGGAACCGGAATTGAACGGCTGGAGTCCCGCGTGGCCCATGCCATTGAAAAAGGTCTGTCCGTCCTTCACGGCGACATCAATGCGGAGATTTTAGACTATGCCGACAATTCCTTCGACTATGTTATTTTAAGTCAAACCCTGCAGCAGGTTTACGAGCCCGCCTCCCTGCTCCAGGAGCTGCTGCGTGTCGGCAGTCGGGGAATTGTCAGTTTCCCCAATTTCAGTCACTGGCGTATCCGGCTGCAGCTGCTTCTGACCGGGTATGCGCCCGTATCCAAGCAGCTGCCGTATGAATGGTATGATACACCCAATATCCGGGTGATCACCCTCAAGGATTTCAGAAAGTTTTCAAGGGAGGTCGGGTTTAAGATTATAAAGGAAAGCGCCATCAACACCAACAGCCAGGATAAAAGCGGGAGCATCGTCAGCGTGATGCCGGATCTGTTCGCCACCTACGGTATTTTCATGATCGGCAGGTCCTGCTGAAACAGACAGGCCCTTGACCTATCAAGGACGGATGCCGCTCCCTGTTTAAGAGACTATTTTTTCGGAGAAGACAAAATGGACGACCACCAAAAATCACAGGAAACCTGCAAATTAGAAGCAGCGGCATCTTCAGATTTTCGCCGGCGGCTGCCGGAAAAAGCCGAAAAGATAATCAAAAGCAGTCATGACACCGAATGTTATACCCACATAGATGATGAGCCGATCCCCTCAAACGGCTCGGTGGTTGAAATTATTCACAAGTCGCGGGAAATATTTTTCCCGGGGTATTTCACAAAAGAAAAACTGGATCCGGTCAATCTGAAATACAAGATGGGTCAGACGGTATCCGTGCTGTATGACCTGCTGTCCGAGCAGGTTGTCAACAGCATCCGGCATGACTGTTTCCGTTACAATCAGCCCTGCAGCGATTGCGGCGAGCGCGGCCAAGAGATTACGCTGAGTTTCATCGACGCGATCCCCGCCATCCGCAGGATCCTTGCCACGGACGTACGGGCAACCTATGAGGGCGATCCGGCTGCCAAAAGTTATGATGAAATTATTTTCAGCTATCCCGGTCTGTTTGCCATCACGGTTTACCGGATTGCCCATAAGCTCTTTGAAAACGGGGTGCCGCTGCTGCCGCGCATTATGACGGAGCACGCCCACAGCCTGACCGGCATCGACATCCATCCGGGGGCTGAGATCGGCGAGAGTTTTGTCATTGATCACGGCACCGGCGTGGTCATCGGTGAGACCACCGTGATCGGAAAGAACGTGCGGGTTTATCAGGGGGTCACCCTGGGGGCCCTGTCGGTCCCCAAGGGCGCCGGAGACCAATTGCGGGGCACCAAACGGCACCCGACCATTGAAGATGACGTGGTGATTTATTCGGGGGCGACGATTCTGGGGGGAAATACGGTTATCGGGACGCGCTCGATTATCGGCGGCAATGTCTGGCTGACCGAATCGGTCCCGCCGGACACCACCGTGATGATGGAAACGCCGCGACTGATATTTAAATAAGGAGACAACCATGAAACTATTTTCCAGAATAGACCATACCATCGGTATGACGCCGATGGTTCGTTTAAACCGGTTGGCCGAAGGGCTTGATGCGGAGGTGTACGCAAAGCTGGAGTTTTTCAATCCTTTGGGGAGTGTCAAAGACCGCATCGCAGCCGCCATGATCGATGCGGCCGAACTGGAGGGGCGCATCGGCCCCCAGACCCTGATTGTTGAGCCCACCAGCGGCAACACCGGCATTGCCCTGGCGTTTATCTGCGCCGCCAAAGGGTATCGCCTGTGTCTGACCATGCCGGAAACCATGAGCCAGGAAAGACGCAAGCTGTTAACGCACCTGGGCGCTGAGCTGGTGCTCACTCCCGGAGCCGGCGGCATGAAAGCTGCGATTGCCGAAGCCGAAAAGATCCTGTCGTCCCAAAAAGATGCCTTCATGCCGGACCAGTTTAAAAATCCGGCCAATCCGAAAATACACCGTGAAACCACCGCCGAGGAGATTTGGCGCGACACGGAGGGAAGGGCCGATATTCTCATTGCCGGCGTCGGGACCGGCGGCACCATTACCGGGGTGGCCCAGGTCATTAAATCCAGAAAGCCGGGCTTCAAGGCGGTTGCCGTCGAGCCGGCGGCTTCGCCGATCCTTTCCGGCGGCAAACCGGGGCCTCACAAAATTCAGGGGATCGGGGCCGGGTTTGTTCCCGAAGTCCTGGATAGATCACTTGTCGATGAAGTGGTTACCGTACAAAACGAGGATGCCTTCCAAACGGCCAGGGATCTGGCGGATAAAGAGGGACTGCTCTGCGGAATTTCTTCCGGTGCGGCTGCCTGGGCTGCGCTCCAGGTTGCCAAGCGGGAAACTTCCCGAGGTAAAATGATCGTTGCCATTTTGGCCAGCACCGGCGAGCGCTATATCAGCACGGATCTGTTTCGGGTCTGATAGAATATTTTTGACTTGACAAAAACATTTAAATGGTTTCACAATGGTTCCATATCGAAACCATTGGAGGTGTATTATATGGCAACGGTGACGGTAAAGAATATACCGGATAACCTGTATGAGCGCTTGAAGGCAGTTGCCGGGACCAACAGAAGGTCTATTAATAACGAGATTATCGTATGTATTGAGCATGTAGTAGCAAGTCGTCGAGTAGATCCCGCAAAGGTCCTTGAAAATGCTCGGCACTTAAGGGAACTGACTGCCGGGCATCCGATCCGCGATACAGAATTCAACCGTGCTAAATCTGAAGGGCGGCGATGATTGTAGTTGACACGAATGTTATCGGCTATCTATTTCTGTCAAGCGATCAATCCGTCCTGGCCGAACGCGCCCTAAAGAAAAACAGTGATTGGGCGGCCCCGATTATCTGGCGCAGTGAACTGCGAAATGTACTGGCTCTCTATATGCGAAAAAATATCATCCGCTTGGACCAGGCTCAGAACATTATGAAAGGTGCATTGGAATTGATGGAGGGTCGAGAATATGAGATTTCATCTTATGAAGTATTAAGGCTTGCTTCAGGAAGTAAATGTTCAGCCTATGATTGTGAATTCGTCGCTGCTGCAAATGATTTGAAAGTTCCCCTGATAACCGTTGATAACCAACTGCTTCGCACGTTTCCTGATGTGGCGGTATCCTTGACTGCGTTTTGCGGAAGGTACAAACCTTAAGCCCCTTTCTTTATTTTTCCATGCATCGCGGCTCCAAGCATTTCAAATTTTATTAATCATAGGAATTTTAGGTATCATATTCGGTCTTCTGGCAACCCCTCACGAATTTCCTACCATTTCATTATATTTGGCGGCCATTGGATCCATCGTGTCGATCGTTATCCCACAGAATTCCTGATCCATTGGATTTTGTTATCGGCTGCGGAAGTAAAAGTTTGGATCGATGACTTCCTCCAGCCGGTCGGTTGCATTGGGCGGCTGAACCGACAGTTTGGATATTTCAGCGCGCAGGTCAGGCGTCATGTTAAAGTCGGCCGCAGCCAGAGAAGGTTCAAGCTGGGATACATTACGGGCCCCGATGATGGGCGCTGTTATCGCCGGGTGCGTTCGGACCCAACTGATTGCCAAGGTGGCGGGATGCGTTTGGACCTCTTTGGCAAAATGGTTCAATCGGTTCGCAATTTCGAAGTAAACCGGATCGCTGTACCGTTTTATGTAGCTGCCTTTTTGGGTGATTCGGCCCGCCGTCTCGTTGCTACCCTCGGAATATTTACCTGACAATAAACCGCCGGCAAGGGGACTGTATACGATAACACCTAAATTTTCAGACTGCGCCATGGGTAAAATTTCAACTTCAGCCTGCCTTTTGACCAGATTATACATGGGTTCGATACACTCAAACCGGGCCAGGCCTTCTCTGGCGGAGATCCCCAGCGCTTTGGCGTTTTGCCAGGCCGCCCAGTTGCTGGCCCCGATATAGAGCACTTTGCCCTGGCGCACCAGATCATCGAGGGCGCGCAGGCTTTCGTCGATGGGGGTCAGGCGATCAAAGTGGTGAATAAGGTAGATGTCGATCCGATCGGTCCCGAGGCGTTTCAGGCTTTTTTCCACTTCAAGCATGATATGGAGTCGTGAAGACCCCAGGGCGTTGATATCCTTGCCGGTCCGCTGGGTTGCCTTGGACGTTATCACGACCTCGTCGCGGCAACCGCTGATCAGCCGGCCCAGAATTTCCTCGGATTTGCCCTTGTTGTAGTTATTGGCGCAATCAAAAAAATTAACGCCGGCATCGCGGCAGCGCGTGAACATGCGGGCGGATTCCTGTTCATCCGCATCACCGCCGAAACTCATGGTGCCGAAACACAATTCGGAAACCAGAACCCCTGTCCGTCCCAACACCTTATAATTCATTTTTACTGCCTCCATCCGGTTGTCTAAACCGAAAACGTTTAGTCTTAAAGTTTGGGATAACTTTTCGGTTGCAACAATGGTTTGGATATCTTATATTTCTGACATATCAATATTTTGAAGCTTAGCTGAAAATATTTGCTGTTCCGGCTTTTTCAACCCGTTGGGTTACCTTTTTCGTATCCGTTGTATAAAGTCCTTTCTCTTTCATACGCTCCAGAAACACGGAGCCGGAGAAGGTGTATTTTAAGCCGAGACCCGCCTCGGTTTTCATCTGGGACCGGACATACTGAATGGCATCGCCGACCGCCAGTGCGGGCGGCAGAACTATGGGCTTTCTCCCCTTGATATATTTTACAGCATTGTAACCGGCCAGCGTTCCGGTACAGATCGCTTCGGTGTGCCCCACCAGCAGCCCGGCCTTTTCTCCGCCGCAGAACAGGTTCTCAATGCCTTCCACCTTGAGGGTGTCGTCCCGGGGGGACATGCCGAGATAGCGGACTGAATTTCCCAGTCCGCCGGCGTAAGGATCTTCATAGCGGGCGTTTTCAAATCCCGGTATTTCCCGCAGCGCGTCCAGGGGAAAGAAGGGCGACATCAGCTTGGCATGACCGGTATCCAGCAGGACAATGTTGTTTTCAAACTCCGGCAGTGCATATTGCTGGCAGGCTTTCAGGTTGAGCTTGCCCCTGATGATTTTGGATGGGGGGATGGGGATGACGGCCACGCCCTTCCGGCCCAATTCATTCCGGATTTCGGTTGAAAGCGATTCTTTCAGCAATTTGCACGAACCGCTCACGGCGCCGATCTGGTCTCCCTTCCGGCCGATCATTTCTTTAACGCCGGCCTTGGCGGCCAGGCTGACGCGGCCGCCAAAAGCGTGACAGCGCAGGATGCACATGGCACAGCCATTGCCGTACTTGCTGCAATTGGCCGGCGGACCGGCGGTGCCGGTGGCGTCGATAAAGACATCTCCAGTAAAAGAGCACGCTTCCTTATTGCATTTGCCGATGAT
>JARGFK010000039.1 GCA_029211065.1 Desulfobacterales bacterium | reverse complement strand
CGGCGTCAGGCTCAAATTTTAATCCTCGAAATACACCATGTATTCCTCTGGTTAAAATTTTCGCCTTCCTTGAACTTGAACGAAAGCGAATATTTTTCAAAGATCTCGTTTTGAGACCAAACCCGTTTTATTTTTGAATGAAATGTGTGTTAATGGAGCGAGGTAAAAATATTAATCGTCTGTTTTCAAAAAACTTCACTTATCTAAAATGAATTGTCAATAATTAACTGCACAGCGGTTTCTCCCGGCTTGACTCATCTCAACCCGTGCCCCCTGTCTCTCCCCTTTTTCATGATAGAAAGACAGGTTTAAGGTGTTATGGCTCCTTCCCCTCTCCCCAAGGAGAGGGAACTAGTGGAAACTCCACCGCAAGCGGATGGGGTATATGAAATCTTAATCAAGCTGGCGGAATACAAATCAACAGGAGCGTAACAGCTCAAAGAGAAGAATCGACTCAATATCTATTTAATTCAAAATTCATGCCGGAACCAAGATAATTACGATAATAAAAATTAGCCCAGGCCAGCCCAATTGATTAGCCCTGTAAGAATTTGTTTTATTTATATATAAGGATATTAGCCGCAGGCGTTTTGATAGTTTGTCTGAAAGATTAAAATAGCGGCCTGGCCGCAGGCAGCCCTATTTTGCACATTTTTCTGTGCATTACATGCACAATTTTATGTGCACTTCTGATATTTCCGACAATGAACAAAAGCGGTTCGTGAAATATCCGGGATAGCCCAAATTTTGGGTTGACAATCGATTCCGTTGCTATATAGTATGGATAATCATTATCCTTTAAGAAATATTTTCTTGCTGACAACAACGATCTTTCGGGAACTATCCCTTCATGGCTGATTCTGAAAAACGTCTGAATACAATGATCAACAAGCTGCGTGATAACAATTGCCGGATCACGCCCCAGCGGCTGGCCATACTCAAGGTTTTAGCCGCCAGCGAGGGGCACCCCAGCGTTGAAAAGATCTATGAGCAGGTCCGGCAAACGTTTCCCACCACCAGTTTGGCAACGGTCTATAAAAATGTTTCAACCCTGAGAGATTTGGGAGAGGTCCTGGAGCTGGGTTTCAGCCACGACAGCAGCCGCTATGACGGCAACAATCCGCACCCCCATCCGCATCTGGTTTGCACCGGCTGCAAAAAAATCATCGATCCGGATCTGGAAAGTTTAAATGATGTCACCCGGGAATTGATTGAAGAAACCGGTTTTAAGATTCTCAATCACCGACTGGATTTTTTCGGGCTGTGCCCGGCATGCCAGGAAGGGGCCCAAGCGTAGCAGACTAAATTTTTTTGCCATTTAAAGGATAATAATTCTCATATAATTAATATTATTTAATAGCAGATCTTACTTAATCATTCTTCTCTGTAAATATGTTTTTACAAGGCGTTATCAACTCTTTCTAAAACCCATAACAAACAAAGGAGGTCAGCATGGCTAAAAAACGACTAACCACGGCATTCGGCGCCCCGGTCGCCGACGACCTGAACAGTGTCACGGCCGGCGAACGCGGGCCGGTATTGATGCAGGATGTGCATCTGCTGGAAAAGCTCGCCCATTTCGACCGCGAGCGCATCCCCGAGCGGGTGGTGCATGCCAAAGGCGCCGGCGCCTACGGCTACTTTGAAGTCACGGCGGATGTCACCCCATACACCAAGGCCAAGTTTCTGTCCAAAGTCGGCAAGCGCACGGACGTTTTTCTGCGCTTTTCAACCGTGGGCGGCGAAAAAGGATCGCCCGACGCTGCCCGGGACCCGCGCGGCTTTGCCCTGAAGTTTTATACCGAAGAAGGCAATTATGATTTGGTCGGCAACAATACCCCGGTCTTTTTTATCCGCGACCCCTTAAAGTTTCCCGACTTCATCCACACCCAGAAACGCAACCCGGCCACCAACCTGCCGGACCCCAACATGTTCTGGGACTTTCTGTCCCTGACGCCCGAATCGATCCACCAGGTCACCATTCTTTTTTCCGACCGGGGCACACCCGCCAGCTACCGCCACCTGAACGGCTACAGCAGCCATACCTTTAAATGGTATAACGCCAAGGGCGAGTATTTCTGGGTGCAGTATCATTTCAAGACCGACCAGGGAATCAAAAACCTGACCCGCGAGGAAGCCGGAAAGCTTTGCAGCTCGGACCCCGACCATGCCACCCGGGACCTTTATGAAGCCATTGCGCGCAAGGAATATCCTTCCTGGACCCTTGAAATGCAGATCCTTACCCCTGAACAGGCCAAGGATTTCAAGTGGGATATCCTGGACATCACCAAGGTCTGGCCCCATGCCGAAGTAAAACCCATCAAGATCGGCAAACTGGTGCTGAACCGCAACGCGGTCAATTATTTTGCCGAAGTGGAGCAGGCGGCCTTTTGTCCCGGCAATTTCGTACCCGGCATTGCGGCATCCCCGGATAAAATGCTGCAGGGCCGCCTCTTCTCCTATCACGACACCCATATTCACCGTCTCGGACCCAACTATCATCTCATTCCGGTCAACGCCCCCAAGGCGGCCCCGGAAAACAGCTACCAGCGGGATGCGTTCATGCGGACGGACAACAACGGCGGCGGCGGACCCAACTACTGGCCCAACAGTTTCGACGGCCCCGGGCCGGATGCGAAAGCGGCCGAGCCGGCCTTTGATCTGAGCGGAAAAGCGGGCCGACATCCCTTCAAACATCCCAATGACGATTTTGTCCAGGCCGGCAACCTGTATCGCAAAGTCATGACCGAAACGGATCGCAAGAACCTGGTGGGGAACATCGTCGGCCATCTGGGCAATGCCAAAAAACGCCTCCAGATGCGACAGACCGCCATTTTCTTCAAAGCGGATATTGATTATGGAACCCGGATTGCCAAAGGTCTGGGACTGGATATCAAGGAAGTAAAGCGCCTGGCCGGTCTGTCACAGGATGAACGTGCCAAGGCCACAGCGGAAGGAAGTTATAAGTAAAACTCTCTTGCTATTATCAAAATCCCCCCTCCGCCTCCCTTTTTCAAAGAGGGGCGGAGGGATTTCCACCTAAGAAGGGAGGACCGAAAGCGGTTCTCCCTTTTTGCTATTTGCCGCTGCCTGCATCCCGGGTAAAGTGATATAAAAAAGCGGCCACCAGAAGCGTTGCAGCGCACAGCAGGAAAGCGCTTCTAAAGGCGCTGATTCCCAGGGCCGCCCCCGGGTAGAAGCGCAGCATGAGACTGCCGATGCCGTGGGAAAAAACCGCCGCCCCCAGCATGGTAAAAAAGTTGATGCTGGTCAGGGCCACCCCGGCCAGTTCCAGGGGCATGAGGTCCTTGATGTGGGCAAACATAACGTTGGCGGTCGCAGCGGAAAAACCAAAGCAGAAAAACAAAAAGGCCAGAATCGGCAGACCGGCCCCTTTGGGCAGCAGGGCAATGGCCAGAATCGATCCGGAAAGAAGCACCAAACTCCCCGTCATAACGCCTTTGCGGGTTTTTAAAACCCGGTCCGACAAGCTCCCCCAGGTGGGGCCGCCGATAACCAGGGCGATATTAATCAGAAAAATCAGATTGCCGGCTGCCAGCGGCGAAAGACCCATGGCATTGATGAGATAGGGTCCGGCCCACAGCGTCTGGACGGCGGCAAACACCCCGTATCGAAAAAAGGCCCCGCAGGAAATGAACCAGTAGTCCTTTTTAGCCAAAAGGAACCGCAGGCCGGCAAGGACATCCTGAAAGTTTCGCACCGAACCGGACGACCGGGAGGGGATGGTGCCCTCAGAGGGCTTGTCCCGTACCACCGCGTAAAATATGACAACCTGAATCAAATTCATGCCGGCGATCAGCGTAAAAGTCATGCGCCAGCCCATTTGCTGAACCAGCAGAACCAGCGGGGTGGCGGCCACCATGTTTCCCAGGGTCCCGATTGAAATCACGATGCCGGAGAGGGTGGCGAAGGTGGCCGGCCCGAACCATGTGGTCAGCAGCTTTAATGTTCCCATGAGATTGCAGGCCATGCCGATTCCCAGCAATACCCGCCCGATGATGCCGGCGGAAAACGACTCCGCCCAGGCGAAGATGACCGCCCCTAGAACGGCGACCAGCGAAAGAACGGTCATTGTGCGCCGGGGGCCGACCCGGTCCAGCAGGATGCCCACGGGGATCTGGGTCAATGCAAAGGCATAAAAAAAAGAGGCGGTCATCAGGCCCAGCTCTTCGGTATCAAGAGACAAATCCCGGATCAACAGGGGGGCGATTACCGCGTTGGACGCCCGGTAGAACTGGGACACCAGAAACAGGCTCGTTGAGATAATGAATATGATCCAGCGTTGATACATATTTTTCTTTCCGGTCATCAACTGTTCTTAAGATGATTCAGCTGTAATCTCCCCCGCTTTTACCAGAATCTCCTTATCCGCCGTCACCGTCGGCTTCAGCATCAACCCGTCCAGATGCACGCTGCTTTCCACAACGCCCCCCAGGGACTTGTTGTCGCCAATGGCAAAATGCACCGTGCCCATCAGCTTTTTATCCTCGGCCAGATTGCCGATCAACCGGGCGTTGGGGTTGGTGCCGATGGCAAATTCGGCCAGGTTCCGGGCGGAGGGATCTCTTTTAAATATCTGTTCGATAAAATGGACTTCCTCGCTGCCGCCGCTGAGGGACACCACCTGCCCGTTCTTGACCAGCAGCTTGAGGGGTTCGCTCAAACGCCCGATGCCATCCATGGAATAGTCAAACACCAGGGTTCCGTTGGCGCTGCCCTCTACCGGGCATGTCGGCGCCTCGCCCGGGGGGAGGGCGGCAAACCCGTAGTCGTCATGATAATAACCGTCCAGCGAAAAGGCTTTGCGCCGGCGACACTGAAAGTGATATCGGTCCCCGTGGTTGAGGTTACCGTAACCTGGTCGGCCCGGGTCAATTTTTCCTTTAGTTTTTCCGTCCGCACCTTCAGGGCTTTAAAATCGACCGTCATGGCCCCCTTGATCATCATGTCCTCGGTAACGCCCCTTAGAATGACCACTTTGGCGCCGGCGGCAAAAGCATCCAGCCGGGCCTGGGTATGGGTAATGGCATGGGTGGTGGGCGCAAAAACAACATCGGCCGTCTTCATGGCCGCTCCGATCGTCCGCGGGGGTTCGCTGCCGTGCTCCCCCGTCATCGGCATCAGGGCGACCACGGTTTCAGCCCCCAGCGCCCGGCACACCAGCGCAAACACTTTACCCACCGGGTATTTGGCCGCATCCGTTACCACCAGCACGTGGTCTGTGCGAACGACCCCGATCACGTCCCGGACCAGTTTTTCGGCGGACTGCATCAGTTCAAATTCCTGCATGGCTTCCTCCCTCGGGATAATGGAATTAAACTTTTTTAAAGATTTTGCTTGACCAAACCCTTTACATTTATCATTGAATACTTAACATGTTCCCGCTCAATCAAGACTAAAAAATAGGAGACAATATCATTCATGAAACGGCCGACCCCTGAAGAATTTGAAAAAACCTTTGAACGCATTTCAAAGTCTGCGCCGGTTGAAAACCAAAATGATCCGGATTTCAAAAAAACGACCCTGATGTTTCTGGCCCTTGGCGGTGAAACACTGGCACGCCACCACATCGAAACCTATCTGAAACCATTTCCTGAAAAACTCACCCTTTTTGACAAAACCCTCGAGGATGAAGCCCTCAAAGAAGGCACGGAAGAACAGAGCGATGAAAGCGAGGAAACCGAAGAAACGGATTAGCCTGCCTTTCCGCATCATATTAAACCAGGTTTTCTAAGTTCAATTTAACGCTTTCAACGACAGTCTGCCTTCGGATTTGAATGAAACGGATGCGGGCATGAGCGTCCCTCCCTCAAGATGGACCCGGCCGGTGAGGGCATATTCAAGCTTCTCGTCCATGGGAAGCGTCAGCAACCCCTTAACGACATCCAGAACGGATGAATACACCATCATGGGGATAACCCCCGTTCCAAACGCCGGAACAATGGTCCTTTCATTTGAAACGCCGGTTGCAAAGTCTTTTCCCTGCAGTTTTAATTGGCAGTCTACCCCCCTGACCGTCAGCGGCACATCATTGGCATTGTAAACCCGAAGGTCTATTTTTAAGACTGTTTCAAACAGGGTCGCCTGCTGCACCTGAATTCGGACAAGGCTGATGCGGGGAGGCTCCAACCGCTTTCCCAATCCGGCACATCCCTTCAGTACCAGCAGGGTAATGGCGATACCGGTTAAAACCGGGGCGTATCTTTTAAGCCAGTCATATAACTTCATGGATAAGCACGGAAAACGATTGGGTAATGACAGGCCCCATCTAAAATATACAGACGGGGTCCGGGGGCACCGCCTTCGACGGGACGTCGCATCTGTTTGTAACGCAGCCAGGCTCGGCAATGCATCCCGCTTATAAGCGGAATACCGCAGTCATCGGACGCCGGATCTGTTTTTGAGATGGGGTCTAAACTTCCTTTCGGCCGGTCAGCAGGTACGTCGACATTTTACCTTTACCCTTAAAATGCGGCTGATCCTTACGCTCTTCAAACAAATAGTGCTCCCGCAAATGGTCGTAGGTGGATTCGCTTACCTGGATGACGCCGGGCAGCCCCTGGGATTCCATGCGGCTGGCAATGTTCACGGTATCCCCCCACAGGTCATAACTGAATTTGCTGGTGCCGATCACACCGACCCTCACCGGACCGGTATTGATGCCGATCCTTACAGTTGCCGTGTCGCCGATTTTAGTTTTTACCCTGCCCATGACCTCCATGATATCCAGTGCCATTTCAGCAATGGACAGAGCGTGGTTTTCGTCCGGATCGGGAATTCCGCCCACGACCATGTAAGAATCGCCGATGGTTTTGATTTTTTCCAGACCATGGGTATGGGCCAACTGGTCAAATTTGGAAAAGATTTCATTGAGAAATTCAATCAGTTCCTGGGGGTCCATCTGGGCGGACAGTTGGGTAAACCCAACGATATCGGCAAACATTACGGTTACATCGGTAAAATGCTCAACAATGATCCGCTGGCCCTTTTTCAACCGCTCCGCAATGGATTTAGGGAAAATATTCAGCAGAAGATTTTCTGATTGTTCCTGATCTTTCTGCAATACCGCCAAGACGCGTTGCTCCTGGTCCCGCTGCTGTTTTTTCTCCAGGCATTTTTCAATGCGGACTTTTAAAAGCACCCGATTGAAGGGTTTTGTCAGGTAGTCCTCTGCCCCCAGCTTAATACAGCGGATAACGCTGTTGATCTCTTCCACCGATGAAATCATGATCACGGGAATGTGCTTCAGATTCGCATCGGATTTAATCTTTTCCAGGAACTGGTAACCATCCAGACGCGGCATCAGGATGTCCAGCAAGACCAGATCAACCTTCTCCCACAGCAACACTTCAAGGGCCTTAAGACCGTCTTCGGCCAGATGGACCTGATAATTTTCCCGAGTCAACAGCCCCTTGAGAATTTCGCGGTCGACATTGACGTCATCAACCACCAGGATTGAAAATGGATTGGGTTTATTTCCCATGGCAGGCAAACCGTTTCTTGGATACGACGAGACACAGCCACCGGCCCTTATTTCATCATCACTCGCATCGGTGTTGCTCTCCGTTTAAATGCACCAGTTAAACCGGTATATTTAATAAATTCATACGCGTTATAAAATTTAATGGCCCGATTGTCAAATAAAATGCCGATGAAATGTCATCGGCAGGCTTGGGCCGTTATTATGTTGGATTTTCCACCCGAACAGCATGGCGAAGGCGTCCATGGGCAGGGGGCTCTCCCCGGGCGGACAAGACAACATTTGAAAAACTCCCCGCCCCTAATTAAATCCGTATTGTATTTATTTACCGAAGGACTAAACCGGGAGTTCCAGCGGCAGGTCCCTGATGACTTCCTTGATGGTTTGCAGTGAATTTAACAGCCGGGTATATCTTAGGGAAAGACCGATATGTTCGGCCAGCACAAGCAGTGAATCGATATCCCGCTCTGAAATTGCCCACACCGCATGATGGTACAGCCTCAATACCCCCAAGATCTCCCCTGAAAACATAATCGGGATCGACAGGATGGCGGAAACACCTTCTTTGGCTGCTTCCTTGGGGTACTGCAGGCGATTGTCCGCGCGGGTGTCCCCGATAATGACCGGTTTTCCCTCAAGTGCGGCGGCAATACTTTTATCCGCCAACAGGGGTCCTTTTGAAAGATACCCCGCACTCAAACCGAAACTGGCAAGCGTTTCCAGCTCCTTGGTCACGGGATTGAGGGCAAATATGGCGCACCCCTTTATTTCCAGCGCCGCCACCAGCAACTGGCTTAAATGACCGGTCATCAGTTCCAGGTTGTCGGACGCTGCAATTGATTTGCTGACAATTTTAAAAATTTCCACATCGATCCTGTCTTCTTTGTTCATTTTTTCCTCCTTGTGGAAATTGTATTCCTTGGTTAAGCGGTTATTTGTTGGGCGTAAAGCCCACGCCCGTTCAGGTGACGATACATACGGCAACATCCTTTAAGGCGGTGACAACCTTATTATGAACGCTCTGGATGAACAGCCGCGTAATGCGATACGGCCGGCAGCTCAGGATGACGACATCAAATCTTCCCCCAGTCGCCGTATCGATGATTTCATCTGCCAGAGGCCTGGAGCGAGACTTGAAAATATAGGCCAACTGCTCCTCGGCAAACCCCCTATCCTGCAGATTCGCCATGACCTCTATAAGGGAGTCTTCTTTTTCGCGTTGCTGTCGGGACAAAAACTGCATGCTGGCCGACAGCCGGCCCATTACAGTGCTTGAATCGGTTTCGACTTTGGGAAGCGGTGTATAGATATGAAACAAGGTGATGTTGCAGTCCTTAGCACTCCCGAATGTTTTTACCGCAAATTCTACGGCCTTTTTGTCCATATCCATAAAATTGTACGGCAGCAAAATCTTTTGATTCGCCATGATGCCCTCCTTTCCAATCACCCCTGACTAATAAACGGTTGTCATTACGATGTGAACGATCGGAAGAGATCAGCGCAAGAAGTCGGCGTCACAAAAAAACAGGAGCATGTTGAGAGACGGCAGCTCTGGTGAAGGAAAACTGATATTTATTTTTCTATTCTTTTTGCCGGGAATTGTCAATAACTCTTTAATTCTATAACGGCGAAGCGAACTATGCCCGGACGATCATTAAAACACCCAGGCCGGCCAGCAAAACCATCATGATGCGACGGTAGAGGATCTCATCGATCCTGCCGTAGAAACGGCCGCCGATATACGTTCCTAAAAACAGCAGCGGCAGAATTTTTTTCCAATCAAGATGATGCTTTAACTGGTTTAATATCATCAGCGTGATGGCCTGGGCCGCCAGGGCCGCCAGGGGAATAACGGTTTTAATATCCAGGAAGACCGCCAGCAGCGGAAGCGACATAAGGATCGCGCCAAACCCGGAAAGTCCCTGGATAAAGCCGGCCAGAAACAGAACAAACCCAACAGCAATGTAAGTCAACATGGAATCGCACCCATCTATCCGGCTGGTCCCGGCCTGCATCAGGAATCGCCTAATTTTCCTGACGGGCCTCGCACAACAAAGGGAACCCCGGCTTTTTGATAAAATATCAGTTCCCAGTCCAAGGATACCATATCGTGCCGGATAATATACACGGCATCATCCTCACCCACCAGCTTATAGTACCGGTGGTCCGGGGCAATCCAGCGATCTTGAATTTCTCTCACTACAATCTTTCGTGATCCCAGCCAAAATCTGCGCGGCGTCTCTTCGCCGCGATAACCGGCATAGCAATCAACGCGGATCTGCATGGATGAACTCCAGCGGCCGTCCGTAATGATGAGGCCTTTAAAAAAATGTTTCATTATAGAGCGGAATTCAATTTTAATAAAGGCCTGAATATATTTTGGGAAAAGCGCCTGAAGGGCGTTGTATCTTCAACCGGCCGGATGCCCGGGTATTTGGACGTTGTATATTTTTTTCTTGACTGATGCAAAATCTTACAATATTGTAGTACATTATAATAAATTTTACTGGTTGGAACAGCATCGGACTTACCCAGGTATTATTTAAAGTTTGGCTTACCCATTGACACATATTCCGGCTAAAAGACTGACACCGCCTGCATCCGTTATACACTTTGAATCGTTGATAGATTGTATGGGGCCTTTTCCCGCACTGCTGGGCCCATTCATTTATGTTAAATACGAACCCGTCCAATTGGTCGGGTTTTTTTTCGGCCAGGGGGTTATGGCGCCCCGGAAACGGAAAACTGATAACTGATGGTTAATTTACGAAGGAGGTCAGCGTTATGGCGGAAGGAATCGTAAAATGGTTTAACGACAGAAAAGGGTATGGATTTATTGAATGGGAAGATGGCAAAGACTTGTTTGTTCACCATTCATCCATTGATATGACCGGCTTCAGGACACTGGCGGAAGGAGACAAGGTCAGTTTCGAAGTAAACGAAAGCGACCGGGGACCCGAAGCAAAAAACGTTAAAAGAGCTTAACCGGTCCGGTGCCGACACCCATGGGCACCCTGTCAGCTCCCGGCAGGGTGCCTTTTTTTATTCGCCTTCGCCTGAATACTCCGCTGCTTGCAGCAGGGATGAAAGGCGAGGCGAACCGCGCCGAAGCTCAACTGAGCGTAGGCGGGTTAAAGCTTCGGTGCAATTCCGCTTTGATACCCCGCAGCTGGCTGCAGGGAGCTTCATTTTTAAAATGTTTCACCCGCTAGCAGCTTCTTCACCAGGTAGTACACCAGCGGCAATGCTATGGCCGGCAGCATGTTCCCCACCTTTACTTTCTTGATCTCCATCAAGTTAAAACCGATTCCCATGATCAGCAGCCCGCCGACAGCCGACATCTGACTGACCACGGATGGAACCAGGGCGGTTTTCATGAGAGCGGCCGTTACGGTGATGACACCCTGGTAAACAAATACGGATATGGCCGAAAAAGCCACCCCGATCCCCAGAGTAGACGCCAGGATGATCGAGGCAATTCCGTCCAGGACCGATTTGGCAAACAGGGTCTGATGATTGCCGGCCAGTCCGCTTTCCAGAGAACCCACGATGGCCATGGAGCCGACGCAATAAATCAGGCTGGCCGTAACAAACCCTTTGCCGATATCATTGCCCCCCTTTGAAAACCGGCGCTGGAGCCATTGCCCCAACTGTTCCAGGCGCTCTTCGATTCTTAAGAATTCCCCGGCCAAGCTGCCGATGGCCAGGCTGAAGATGACCAGCAACAATTCATCCGTTTTAAGGGCCGCCTTCAGCCCGATCAGAATAACGGCCAGGCTGACGGCCTGCATCACGGTGATGTTATATTTTTTCGGAATTCCGCCCTTGAGGACGACACCGATGAGGCTGCCGGCGATAATGGCCAGTGTGTTGACGATCGTACCTAACAATAAATGCTCCTTTGTATCTTGTCGTGATTATCAAAAACATGTTCCGATTGCATTATCACCAGAATGAACCAAAAACAAAGAATAAATGCCAAATCTCACGCATCAAAGATCAAATAAATTCCAATATTGATGATCTTGTAAAAAGTCGAAAATGCGCCTCTTTCGTCATTCCCGCGAAGGCGGGAATCCAAGAATTTCAGACGGTTCTGGATGCCGGATCAAGTCCGGCATGACAATTGGAGTACTTTTTACGAGTTCATCAATATTCAACTATCAAAAAAGAGAAGGGCTGCTCTCACAGAGGGCACAGCGTCACAGAGTTTCTTTTTTTCCAAACTTTTGAGAAGGAAAATGCTGATTGTTTTGCCTGATTTTCCTTCTCAAGAAATCAGAAAATAAATAATTTCAACTCTCTGCGATCTCTGTGAACTCAAGCGCAGCAGGTGAGAGTTCAAGCCCTTAGCCTTGCACCCTTCACCAACCCCCGCAAACACTTCAGATTGGCGGCATCCCAATCTTTTCCCTGCGCCGCTTTGGGGGTCTCGATAATTTTGGGGACATCCGCCAGCGCGGCATCGTTCATGACAAAGCCAAAGGCCGGCATTCCGATTTCGCCCCGGCCGATATGTTCATGCCGGTCGATTTTAGACCCCAGCCCTTTTTTGGAATCATTTAAATGGATCACATAAAGGTGCCGTCGCCCGACGACGGCGTCAAAGACCGCCATTGTCTGCCGGTACATCCGTTGGGTCCGGAGGTCATATCCGGCAGCAAAAATATGGCTGGTATCCAGGCAGATCCCGATGCCCTTTTTGTTTTCAACCTTGTGGAGCAACTGCGCCAGCTGTTCAAAGCGATGCCCCACGCTGGCGCCCTGGCCGGCGGTGGTTTCAAACAGCAGGCGGGCCGCTATCCCGGAAGTATCGCTAAAAATCCGGTTGACGCCATCCGCAACCCGGGCGATGCCCGCCTGCTCGCCCGCTCCCATGTGCGAACCGGGATGCAGCACCACATAGGGGATCCGGAGCTGTGAGGACCGGATCAACTCCCCGCTGAGGGCCCCAACGGACATTTCCTGCTTCTTTTTATCCGGACCCGCCAGGTTAATCAGGTAGCTGGCATGCGACGCGATGCAATGGATCCCGGTGGTTGCCCTGGCCGCCTCAAACTGCTTGATTTCATCCCCCGAAAGGGTCCGTTCCTTCCAGGTGCTGGCATTTTTAGTAAACAGCTGCAGGGCGTTGCAGTCATAAGCGGCCGCTTCCAGCAGTGCATTGTGGAGGCCCTTGGCAATGGAAAAATGGGCGCCCAGTAAAGGCGGCGCTGCCGCCGGTTTTGATTTTTTATTTTGGATATAGAGCCGCATTCTGTTTTTCCGATTTTTAAAATCGCTTCTTGCAATTTATTACAATTTTGTTGTAACCATATCCATTTACAATTGTAACGAAAAGAGACCAACGCCCATGAAACAAATCGAAGAAATCACCCTGCTTTATGAAATCAGCAAGACGCTGAATGAAAACCTTGATTTAAAAAAATCCCTATACAAGGTTTTGAATATCCTGTCCAACTCCATGGATATGGTGCGGGGGACCGTTACCATATTAAATCCCCTGAGGGATGAAATCAACATCGAGGTCGCCCATGGATTGACCAAGGGCGCCATGGAAAAAGGAAAATATAAATTGGGCGATGGCATCACCGGCCGGGTGATCCAGTCCGGCAAGGCCGTGACCATCCCCAAAATCAGCAAGGAGCCGCTTTTTTTAAACCGCACCTCCTCCCGCAAAACCAAGCAGGATCAGGAGCTGTCGTTCTTCTGCGTCCCCATCAAAAAGGGGAACCAGGTCATCGGGGCTTTCAGCGTCGACCGGCCCTATGACGCATCCTATGCCCTCGCCGACGGTGAGAAGCTGCTGTCGGTCATCGCCACCATGGTGGCCCGGCAGGTGATCAATCTGGAAACCATCCGCCTTGAAAAAGATCAGCTGCGGGAGGAAAACCTGCGCCTGCGGACGGAACTTGAGAACAAGTACCGCATCACCGACATTATCGGCAACAGCAATAAAATGCGGGAAGTCTTTCAGATGATCTCACAGGTTTCTAAAAGCACCGCCACCGTTCTGATCCGGGGGGAAAGCGGAACCGGCAAGGAACTGGTAGCCAATTCCATTCATTACAACAGCCTTCGGGCCAAAAACCCCCTGGTGAAGGTAAACTGTGCGGCCCTTCCTGTCAATCTGATTGAAAGCGAACTCTTCGGACATGAAAAAGGCGCCTTTACCGGCGCCATCAAGCAAAAGATGGGCAAGTTCGAGATGGCTCACAAAGGCTCCATTTTTCTGGATGAAATCGGGTCCATCGGCCTGGACGTCCAGGTATCCCTGCTACGGGTTTTGCAGGAAAAAGAGTTTGAACGGGTCGGCGGGCATAAGACCATTAAAACCGATGTGCGCGTCATTGCCGCCACCAACAAAAACCTTGAAGACGCCGTGGAGGACGAGACCTTCCGGGGCGATCTCTATTACCGTCTCAATGTCTTTCCGATTTATCTGCCGCCCCTAAGGGAGCGCAAGACCGATATTCTGCTCCTGGCCGACTATTTTCTTGAAAAATACTCCCGGGAAAACAGCAAGGAAGTGGTGCGGCTTTCCACCCCGGCCATTGACATGCTCATGGATTATCACTGGCCGGGAAATGTCCGGGAGCTTGAAAATTGCATTGAGCGCGCCATCCTGCTGTGCGAGGGCAAGGTCATCCACAGCTACCATCTGCCCCCCACCCTGCAGACCGGCGCCGAGTCCGGAACCCTGCCGGCCGTTTCCCTGGAAGATGCCGTGGCAACCCTTGAAAAGGAAATGATTATCGACGCCCTTAAAAACACCCGGGGGAATATATCCATGGCCGCAAAGGTTCTGAAGACAACCGTTCGAAAATTTTCCTACAAGGCCCAGCGCTCCGGCGTTGATTACCGTAAGTACCGCTAAAAATATGAAAAAATTTCTCGTTTCACTTTTTTTTCAATAGGGTGTTTATGGCTGTCTCCCTTTGTCCGTGCGGAAATGGACAAGGTTCTATACGAAGGGGATTCATTATACCACCACATCCACGTTTCCGAGGCGGACGGACCGCTATCTTTCCTTTAACCGCGCCCGCGGCAGCCAGAGCGTGGTCAATATGAATGACCCCTATGAACTGAAGTTTGCTTACACCCAGGCAGCCTTTGCCGTGCCCGCCTTTCTGGAGCAAATGCCCGGGAGAATCCTTATCATTGGGTTGGGCGGCGGGACAATCCCAAGGGTGATGGCAAAATATTATCCCGACATCCCCATCGATGTCGTTGAGATCGATCCGGACGTTATCACGATTGCCAGACGGTTTTTTTTATTTGAACCCACCCAGATGATGAAGGTGATATCCATGGACGGCCGCCGCTTTCTGCGCAGCAGCCGGGACCGTTATGACATCATTTTTCTGGACGCTTATGACGATCAGTCCATCCCTTTTCATCTCACCACCAAAGAGTTTTTTGAGATTGTCAAACAGCGCTTGACGCCCACCGGCGTAGTCGCTGCAAACGTCTGGGGGCCGCGAACCGATGGGTTCTATCTCTCCGAACTCAAAACCTATCAGCAAGTCTTTCCCCATGTTTATGTGATCGACTGCATCACCTCCAGCAGCTATATTTTCATTGCGCATTCCCACAACAGGGTGATGACCAAGCCTATTTTGCAGGAACGCATACCGGCTTTTCAAAAATGGTTTGGATTTAACTTTCAATTGATGCCCTATGCCGACACTTTTGAAGATGTGACCGCTACCCCGCTTGACGCGAAAGTGCTCCTTGATGATTTTGCACCTGTTGAAATTTTACGTTCAAGAAAGGCCTTATTCTAAATGATCCCATTTATTGTTTTTCTCTCCGGCTGTATCATCATGTCCGTTGAAATATTAGGAAGCCGCATCCTGGCCCCCCATTTTGGAAACGATATATTTGTCTGGGGCAGCCTGATCGGAGTTTTTCTAAGCGGGTTGACCCTGGGGTACTGGGGCGGCGGCAAGTTGGCGGATGTAATTCCCGATCTTCGCTGCTTCGCCCTGCTGCTGTTTTTTCCCGGATTGAACCTCTGCCTGCTGCCGCTTTACAGCGACTCCATAAATATCTGGATTTTCGACCGGGGATACGGCCTGCGCATTGAACCGCTGCTGGCTTCCGTTGCACTTTTTTTTCCACCGACCATTTTCATGGGGGCCGTCAGTCCGTTTGCTGTAAAATTGCAGGTAAAGAATATCAACCGGTTGGGCAGCGGGGTCGGCAACCTGTATGCCCTCTCTTCACTCGGCAGTATCTTTGGAACCCTGTTGACCTCATTTTATCTGATTACCCTGCTCGGGGTTCGTAAAATCATTGTTGCCGAAGGCGTGCTTTTACTTCTCATGGCAGGGGCGGCCTGGGGCCTTCATCGGCGATCAAAGGGGACGCAGTCTGCATAAAAGACTAAAATCCAGTGCCGAAGTTGAAAACATTGCAGGAAGTTTATGGTTTGTCTAAAAGCGTTCTTATTTTTAGTGACAGGTCCTTTAACTTATAGGGCTTCTGGATAAAGCCATCACAGCCTCGTTCCAATATTTTCTCGGCTTGGCCATCAATACTGTATCCACTTGAAAGAAGAACCTTAACGTCCGGGTTGATCTCCTTGATTTTATCAAAAACTTCACCGCCGCTCATGCCGGGCAGAATCATATCAAGGACAATTAGATCAATTATATTTTTATTTTCTCTAAAAATTTTAATGGCCTCGTCACCGCCTTTGGCCGCAAGTACCGAATAGCCAAAACTTTGAAGAATCTCAATATTCACCTTCAAAACGAATTCTTCATCATCTACCAGCAGAATGGTTTCGCCCCCTACCAGGATTTTCGCTGTTGCCGCCGCCTTTTTTTCAATCTTTTTGTCCGAGGCGGGCAGGTATATATTGAATGCCGTTCCCTGGTGCACTTCGGATTCAACATCAATGTATCCGCCATGTCCCTTGATGATGCCGTACACTGAGGCCAGCCCAAGGCCTGTACCCCTGCCCATTTCCTTGGTCGTGAAAAAAGGGTCGAAAATGCGTTTTTGCGTTTCCGCATCAATCCCCACACCGGTATCGATAAATTGCATTAAGACATACTTGCCGGGCAACGGGTTAAAGGGTTTACGCTTTATTTCCCGATGGGTAATATTCTTTGTTTTTAAATAAAGGTCGCCGCCTCGCGGCATGGCATCGGCCGCATTCACATACAAATTCAGCAGAACCTGCTCGATCTGACCTTCATCCGCTTCGATGGAAAACAAGTCCTCGGCAAGTTCGAAGTTAAGCCTGATCTCTTTTCGGGTCCGGCTGAATGTGTCCAGGGCGTCTTTCAAGAGCCGGTTTATATTTATCGCTTTAACGTAGTACTTCCCCTTGCGGGCGTATCCGAGAAGCTGTTCGGTGAGTTTTGTGCCGCTTTTAACCTGATTTTCAATGGTTTTGAGCCTATTATAGTTCGGATGGGTGGAATCGGTTGTTGAGAGCATTAAAGACGCATTTCCAAGAATAGCCGTCATCAGGTTGTTAAAATCATGGGCGATCCCACCGGCCAGTGTGCCGATGGCTTCCATTTTCTGCGCCTGCTGGAGCTGCGCTTCGAGCCGGTTTTGCTCGGTGATGTCTTCATAAATCACAAACTGGTCGCCGTTTTCCAGTTTAGTGGGCCTGAAGAGAATCAACTTTTCGGATCCGTCTTGACATCTTACGGTATAGGTTCGATGCCGGGACTCCCCCGGTCTTGCCTGTTTAAGATCATTGACCCAATCTGAAATTACCTGATCCTTATAAGGTTGAGAGGGATACGCCCGGGCGAACCATTCCGCACCTGTCGGTATATCTGCCAGTGTATATCCGAATATATCGGTGAATCTGGGGTTAATGTATTTGTAACGGCCGTTTTTTTCAATGAATGATGTTCCCAATGGAGATTCTTCCACAAGGATACGAAAATTTTCCTTCTCTCGCCGCAACTCCCCTTCCGCTCGTTTGCGTTCGGTGATGTCATTAACGATGATTCTTGAAAAGCCCTGTTCCTTGAAAGGCAAAAAATCTAAAGTCACCAGATGTTCTTTCAGACACAACGGCGATTCTTCAGATATGGTATGTGATTTACCCTCTTTTTTTTTGATGAGTTTATTGACCCGAATACGGTCCGTACCGGAGAAGAGGTCTACAAAATATGAGCCATAGATTTCATGCCCGGTTAAGGCCAGCAGGGAAAAAAACGATGGATTGGCGTAAATAATTCTACCATCAGTATTAATGCCGACGACGCCTTCAGACATTTTCTCTATTATCATTTCTAAATGTCTGTTGGCGATCAGCAGTTCCTCCGTAATGCCGCGCGGGTATACTTCATTAATTCCGACAGGATAGGATCGTTGTCCACTACCAGTATCTGCTTCATCTTATTATCCCTTATAGGCCCAAAAGATCCATCTTTGCTTCTACCGACTCATGTTGTCTGAAAGGATGGGAACGCTTTGCATTTTCACAGATCAAGGGTTTGAATATACACTGATTTTGCGGAAAAATCAAATATTTAACCGATATTTGCATCAGGGGATATCGTCAGGGTGCGTGCCGGCATGTAAAAATTTCCGGTGTTGCCAAACAAAAAAACCCCGCCACCGGACGGGGTTTTTGCTTTTTTTAGATTACAGTGCTGCTTAAATTAATCCACCTTGAAGAACGCCTTTTTCTTGGCACTGCAGACCGGACAGGTATCGGGCGCTTCGTTTTCGCAGGTATAGCCGCAAACCGAGCAGACATAATAATCCGCTTCCGGCAGGGAACTCAGGTTGTCCAACGCATTCTGGTATAATTTGGCATGGATTTTTTCAACCTCATTGGCAAAGGTGAAGCTGCGAAGGGCCGCCTTGTTTCCTTCCGCTTCGGCTGTTTTGATCATGTCCGGATACATGGTTTTAAATTCAAAGGTTTCACCGGAGATGGCCCCTTTCAGATTGTCGGCCGTGCTTTTGACCTCTCCCAGGGTCCGCAGGTGCGCATGGGCATGTACGGTTTCCGCCTCCGCGGCAGCGCGGAACAGTTTGGCGGCCTGGAGATATCCATCTTTTTCAGCCTGTTTTGCAAACGCAAGATACTTACGGTTGGCCTGTGACTCCCCGGCAAATGCTTCCTTTAAATTCTTTTCTGACTGACTCATTAATTTTCTCCTTTCGGTTGCTGGTTTAAATAATTGAACCTAACGTTCGGGTTTTTACATTAATGCTGCAGGTTTTATTTGCTTTCTTCCAAAGTGGACCCCGGCCCTGCAAGCGGCCTGAAGCACTTTTTGCCGGCCCCGCAAACCGGACAACACCAGGTTTCAGGGGTTTCTTCAAAACGGGTCCCTTTGGCAATTTTGCCTCTGCGGTCCCCGCGGTCCGGATCGTAAATACACCCGCAATTGACCGTCTGGCATTGATACATCTCTTCGGGTTTTGCCATAATCACCTCCATTTGCAATCAAGACAATTTAACTCATCCTCGTTTCGCACCACCTGGCTGTTTTAATTGAGAAGCATCACAGGTTGAGGCTGAGGTTCAGGTTAATAATTATTATTTCACGGGAGCGAAAGTCGGCGCATTTTTAGATGATTTTCCCTTCAATTCTTCCCGGTAGAAATGATACGTAAGAGGGGTTCCCTGCTTTAACATTTCTGTTGTTAAAACATCACCCACGAAAATCGTATGGGTCCCCAGATCAATTTTATCATAGACTTTGGCCTCCATAACCGAGAGACAATGTTCAATCAGGAGCGGACATCCGGTGATTCCCTTTTTAAAGTGAATGCCGTCCAGCTTGTCGATTTCGCGACCGGAGCGGAACCCGAAGGGCCCGAAAAATTTTAACGGCGCCGATTTATCCAGAACCGATACGGCGAATACGCCGCTCTTCAGGATAAATTCATGGGTTAGATTCTTTTTGTTGATGATCACCGCAACCCGCGGCGGTTCAGCCGTCACCTGGATGGCGGTATTAATGATCTGGCCATTCAGACGGTCCTCATCCTTGGAGGTAACGATATACAATCCATAACTCAAATCACTTAACACGCGAAAATCCAGTTTGGTACTCATCGCTTCTTTCCTCGCCATTTAAGTTTTTTTTATAGAAGGCGGACACATATGTTCAGGCGAATTCTTCAGTCGCCTCCCTCATCAGCTTTCCAATGGGAACTTTACGGGGACAGCGTGCTTCTGCCAGAGAATAATCGAGGCCCGGCATTTTTTTCCGGGTTTTCTGTGGAATTTCATTAAACCGACCGGCAGCGTAATCCCGGTCTCCATAGCTGCGGCTGTACATCAGGTAGCGCATGACATCGCCCACAGGCGCCCGGCCCCCCAAAGCCGTTTCGCAAATCTTTGAACACCCGGTGCAATAGGCCGAAGCGGTCGCATTCGCATGCTGCCGCAAGAACTTCCGGTCGCTGGCGGAAAGTGACGTTCGGTTCAGCGCTGCGGCCGTGTTGGCCGACAGAAGCGCCAGGTTCGGCATTTGCGAACAGATGCTGGAGATTTGCCGGTTTTCCCAAACCGCCATGAGCTTGGCCTGGGCGTCGGTAAATCCCTTTTGCACAAACCGGCCGGCCAGTTTCAACTCGGCTTCCGAACTTGTATAGACCGAACCGCCCCCTTGCGTCTTCATGGCCGTCAGACCGATGCCGGCATTTATACAGCTGTCCACAGCCCGCTTCATTTCCGGGGAATGCATCAGGCGGTAATTGTAGGTCATCATGATGCCGTCGATCCAGCCCAGTTTAGCCGCATCCAGCAGGCATTCTTCCATGTTGCCGTGGGTGCTGAAACCAAACAGTCGGATTTTTCCGTCTGCCTTGGCCTTTTCCGCCCAGGCCCGGGTCCGGTTGTTCAGTTCATCGATGCCGGAAATGCCGTGGATAAAGTAGAGGTCCACAAAGTCGGTATTCATGCGCTCCAGGGAACGCGCCAGCAGCCGGGACATCCCCTCCGGGTCGCGGTCATCGGACTTGGTTACCAGAAAGATTTTCTGCCGGTCTTCCGGAAAGCGGCTGAAGTATTTGCCGATTCCTTTTTCGCTTCCGCTCCACCCATAGCAGTCGGCCGTGTCCCAGTAAGTCACCCCCCAATTAACGGCCTGTTTCAGCAAGAGCTGATTTGATGAGGTGTTAAACATCCCGCCGAGGGAAAGGATGGAAACGTTTATCCCGCTTTTGCCAAAAGGACGCTGGGGCACGGTAGACTGTTTCATGTCTTCTGCCGCCAGTGCCCCGGGCTTTTCTCCCAGGGATGTCAGAACCGACCCAACCCCGGCAGCACCGGCTGTTTTTAAAAAATTCCGGCGGGTCCACTTTTTTTCTGCAATCGTCATATACAGGATTCCTTAAGTTTCTTGAGTTTAAAATGTATAGGCTGAAGGCTTAAATCTCAAAACCCAAGCATCAAATTACAAACAAATCCCAAAGCTCAAGCTCCAAATTCCAAACAAAATCGATTTTTTTAATTTTGGTCATTGATTATTGGTCATTGTTTGATATTTGCGATTTGGTATTTGGAACTTTTCCTTGTACCCTTTGCCTTCAGCCCTAAACCTTGAACCTTGAACCGTTTATTTTTAAACTTGTAGAAAATAAGTCCTCCTTTTCCGATATCAAGCTTTTTTATGCCGGCGACAGTGTCAAGGCATGTTCTTTTGTCCGGGTTTCATTGTCGGCGGTTACCCGGATGGCCCGCTTCCCCCTGACAGGGCACTCATGCTCGCATATCCCGCACCCGATGCAGTGCCGAGGATTCACGTACGGCTGTTGCAGGCGGACCACGACTTCAATCCGGCTGCCGGACGGCGGTAATGCCGACCCGGGCTGCCGGGAAGAAAGCGTCAGGCTGGATTCGGCATTTTCAATAATCGCGCGCGGCGGTGCTTCCGGCCAGCCGCGTATGCGGCAGTAAAAATCCCCGGATGTATATCGACCCGGTTCAAGGCGGCCGCCGGCAATCGTTATCTGCCCCATATCAGCGGCCTGAACCGCCAGATCCCCAAGACCCTCGACCGGGCTGAAATGGTTCCGGGTGGTGATCGCCTTGGGGCTGACCGGACAGTTCTCCTGACAAACGATGCAGGGCCTGTCCATGGCCCAGGGCAGACAGCGCCCCCGGTCAATAAAAGCCGTTCCGATTTTAATGGGTCCCTTTTCGGCAAACCGGTTCCGCCCCAGTCGTTCATCCAACGTGATCGGTCGAATAGCGCCGGTGGGACAGATATGGCCGCAGGCAATGCAGTTGAGCTGGCAGCCGCTGGTACCGACCCGAAAATTCAATATCGGCGTCCACAATCCTTCCAGGCCGCCCTCAAGGGCGGCCGGATGAATCACATTGGTGGGACAGAGCCGCATGCACTGGCCGCACTTGATACACCGGTCAAGAAACGCCTGTTCATCCAGTGCTCCCGGCGGCCGGACAAGTTCCGCGGTCCAGTTGGGACCGGCGACCTGGCCGCTCAGTCGAATCATGGGGATGGCGGCAGCGCCGGACAGGGCCGAAACCAGAAAAGCCCGCCGCGACACATCCGGTGTGAGAATCTCACCGGATGCGGACGGTGCCGTGCGAAACCCAATCTCCTGTTTAAAGCAGTCCGTCAGGCAGTTGCAGCAAAGGACGCACTCGCTGATCCGAATTTGTTGCGACGGCGCGCAGGCCCCTTCACAGTTTGTTTCACACACATGGCAGCTACGGCCGCAGGAATTCTCACTTTTTCCGATGCGCCACAGGGCAAACCGGCCCAGAACGCCGAAAAGAGCGCCCAGCGGGCAGACATAGCGACAATAGAAGCGGGGTTTTTTCAGATTCAAAAGCACCGCCGCCAGAAAAATAACCCCGAGCAGCCATGCCCCCTGATAATAGCGAGTACTGGCTGAAAGCGTAAAAACCGTTCCGTCCAGAAGCGGCAGCAAAACCAGATTTACCGAGCGATAGAGCAGCGAAATAGGGTCCAGCAGACCGGACTGCAGTGAAGCGGCCAGCAGTCGGTCCCCCCGCAGGGCCGAACCGATAAACAACCAGCTCCCGAAAATGATGACCAGCAACAGAACCGTTCTTTTGGGGCGGATGTCCATTTTTAAAGCCGCGAAAACGGCGACAGCCGCAAGAGAAATGAGAAATATCAGCCAGAAAATCCGGGGTTCTCCCTGGGGCAGACTTACCAGATAGCGGGCCAGATCGGCCATGGCAGCCGTCAGGATAAATATCAACAATCCGTATTTGACGCTCTGGCCGCGATGGTAGCGATTTAAATCGATTTTTGCAGCAATCTTTTTTTTACCCTTCCCCACAAACCCGACAAACTGATGAATCGTCCCAAAGGGGCACAGCCAGCCGCAGAAAAACCGCCCCAACAGGATCGTCAAGACCACGGTAACCACCCCCCACAACAGACCGGCATACAGCGTATGGGTCGTCAGGAGCATGCCCAACCCGGCAAGGGGATCCAAATATAGAAACAGGTTGACCGGCCAGCCGCGCAGCTGCCACGGGGCCTCGCCGAGAGTGGCCACCTCGCAAAACCACAAAAAAACGACTAAAAAGAAAATCTGGCTGATGCGTCTGGCGGTTACGATTCGCATGTCCTTTTAAATCCCAAATTTCAAACACCAAAATTGATGATCTTGTAAAAAGTCGAAAATGCGCCTCTTTCGTCATTCCCGCGAAGGCGGGAATCCAAGAATTTCAGACGGTTCTGGATGCCGGATCAAGTCCGGCATGACAATTGGAGTACTTTTTACGAGTTCATCAAAATTTAAATAATAAACCACTCGCCCGCTCTCCCGCAGAAGCGGGATCGCTAAAGCTCACAGAGGACACAGATGGTTGAAATTAATCTTTGCCCGATTTCTTGAGATGGAAAAATCAGGCAAACCCATCAGCCTTCGGCATGGAATAAACGCAACGCGTTGGCGGTTAATCAAAATCTTCCCTTCTCAAAGATTCTGATTAAAAACTTTGTGCCGCTGTGGACTCTGTGAGAGAAAAATTAAAATTTATCATTCAAAATTCATAATTTAGCCTTTTCTCAACCTCAGCCTCAACCTGTTTGTTTGCCTTTAGCCTTTAGCCTTTTGCCTTCAGCCTTCAGCCTGAATTATTACCGGCCTCAGACTCTCATAATCGACCGTTCCCGCCCCCGCTGCCGCAGCCCTGGCAATAAACGGCAGGTCGGCGGCGGTCTTGTTGAGCAGTTTGGCTGCAAACGCATCGGCGGCCACCTGGTCGGTGCTGACAATCATGGTGTCCGTCCGCCTGAGATCCGAAAGGGACCCGCCCGTGGGGCCGTTGGTCATCATGCTGATGGTGCCGTCCAGAATCACCAGGGTCGGGCTGACCATCAGCGCCAGCTCCTGGATAATGGTGTGAATATCCTGATGAAAAATATTACGGCGCCCCCCCAGAAGACCATACCAGTTCTTCATGCCCAGGGATGCCCCGCTGCGGTGGTGATCCTTGACCGGCGCCATCCCGATCAGCTTGGTGACCCCTTTAAAGGGTTCATACAGCAGCGGCCAGGCTTTAATGAGCTTGCCGCCGGTGAGGGTCGTCGGCCTGAAATACGGTTCCCGGGGCAGGAACAGCTCCGCCCCGGCTTCATGGACGGCCTGTTCAATGCCGGTCAGACGAAAGCAGCTCATGGGATCGTTGATGGGGTTGTCCGTTACCGCAACCGTTGACGCGCCGGCCGCAAAACACAGGCGCACCGTCTCGCTAATCAGTTGCGGATGAGTTGTGGCCGACAGCGCCGGCGGTGAAGCAAAGGCGGCATTCACCTTGAGCAGTACCCGGTCTCCTTTTTTGATAAACGCGGCCATGCCCCCCAGGTTGTTTAATGCCGCCCGGAGGGACTTCACCCGGTCCGGCCCCTGGGCAACGCTCATCCGGCCTTTCATTGTCGGTACGGCAAAGTCCGGCAGCCGGACCGGTTCCGGTTCCTGCGGCTCGATAGCGCCGCCGCGGTCATAAAACAGATATCCGGCCGAACAGGCTGCTGCTACCGACACACCTGCCTTGGCCGATCGTATCAGAAACCGTCGCCGGTCAAGCAGCTTGTCTGGTTCGTTACTTGGGGTCACCGGTCCCCTCCCTCAGCTTTTTGTCCAATAAAAGCGCCAATTGTTCGGCCTGTTCTTTGTCCGCAGCTTCATGCACCCCCGCCAGATAGTGCCCCCGGGCAAAAAAGAGTTCATAATTTCCCAGGATATCCACCACCTGAATATCTTTTAGGGGCAGCGCTGTTGTTACGACCCTGCCGCCATATGTGATTAAAAAATCGTGATACCCCTGGACCAGCTGCTGCGCTTCCGTCTGGCTGCTGCGCCGGGAAAGAAAGGCCGTCATGCGGAGGTCGCCGTCACTGTAGCCGGCTGTAAAAATTTGATTAAAGCGGTCGTAACCGAACCCGCCGTCTGCAATCAGGACCAGGCTGTTGGGCTCCATGTTTTCCGCCGGAAACAGTTCCAGCTCTTCCAGCTTCCCGGCGCTTACCGGAGTGCTTTGGATAAAATTCTGCGAAAAGATGCGCATCTGCTCTAACAGCGACTCCGTTGCCCCGGACCCGATGATTTCCACATAAAAAGGGCCGTGTAAAAAGAACAGGGCATTTTCCGTTCGGTAGGAAAATCGCCCGAATCCAGCCGCAACGGCATCTTCCCGGCGCTGCTGGCTGAAAACTGAAAACGCGTTCTGCAAGCCGCCCATGTCATAGACAAAAATTTCCAGCCAGTTATTTTCGTCGCCGGCCATTTTAAACCGCTGGCTCATGAGCTGACGAAACCCTGCCGTCAGGTAGAGATCCGCTTTTCCATTAATTTTATCGGACAAATTGGCCGCCACAAAAACCTCCGGCGGCGTAAGTGTCGCCATGGCCGGTAAAAGCCCACTCCACCCTGTCCCGGCGGGGGTACCGCCGCTTGCAACTGGCAGTAGAATATTCCCAGGCGCCATCCGGCCGACGCTGACAGCCGGGTTAAAATCAGATTGGGTACGATAAATAGCCGCACCGATCCCGATGAGAGCGGCCACCACCAGCAGACTCAGACCGGTTTCAAGGAGAGTGGGCTGATAACTCTTTTTCAAGATAAAGGCTCCGTCAAATGTGCCATCTGGATTTATAGTTGTTGTCACAAATATGTTCCAGTTGAATGATCTCCATATATCTGCTACGCCAGCCGCCGGATGGTTCTGTTTTAGTCGGCAAACTGTCTGAGCAAATTAGAGCGCGTTCAATTGAACATTATCCATTTGTCTAAATTTATTCAAAAATTGATACGCTTTAAATGGCCTTGATATCCTCGCCGGGTTCAATTGTTACGCGCTTTTATTTGCGAGTTTTTGCCGATTGAAACGGAATTATCCGGCGGCTGAATCGGAATGTATTTTTGGCAATCGCTATAACTACTGGATTGTCTACAAAACAAAGGAAATTTTCTCAACGGGCGTTATGACCACTTTCAGTAATCAGTATTATTATTATTTACTGTGTTTTTGGATTTAATGCAAATGGTAAATATACGATCATATGGAGGCCGGCCTGGTTTACCCAGAGTATATTTGCTTTGTTGGAATTTGAATTTTTTCACACAAATGTCATAGGCAGCCCGTATATTGGATACGGGCTGCCTGCTATTGGCAGATAGGTGATTTATATATCGTAATAGAGGAAAAATTCATGGGGATGCGGCCGAAGCTTGACATCATTGATTTCTTTTTCAGTTTTGTATTCAATCCACATATCGATCACATCCTGGGTAAAGACATCCCCCTTTTTGAGAAATGCACAGTCATCTTTGAGGGCCGCTAGGGACTCTTCCAGCGATCCGGGGGCAGACGGGATCTGTGCCAGTTCCTCCGGCGGCAGATTGTAGATGTCCTTATCCAGAGAGTCGCCCGGGTCTATTTTATTTTCAATCCCATCCAGCACCGCCATTAATATAGCCGAAAATGCGATATAGCCGTTGCAGGAAGGATCCGGTGTTCTGAACTCGATCCGCTTTGCCTTGGGCGAGGTGGAATACATGGGCAGCCGGACCGCAGCGCTACGGTTGCGGCCGGAATAGGCCAGATTCACCGGCGCCTCAAACCCGGGAACCAATCGCTTGTAGGAATTGGTGGTGGGATTGGTAAAAGCGCACAGGGCGCGGCAGTGCTTCAGGATGCCGCCGATGCCATAGAGCGCTTCCTGGGACATACCGGCATACTTGTTGCCCGCAAACAGCGGCTTGTTCTTTTTCCAGATACTGATACCGTGACATTGACGGACTGGAGGTCAAGCCCCCCGATGTCTGGCGCTATTTTGTCAGGGTAAAAAAAGATGTGCTGGACCGCTTTATCGCTGAAAACGGTCTGGCGGATATGGACCCGCGCAAGGCTGAGGATGAATTCATCTACCAGAACTCCTTTAAGCTGAATCAGAAGTTTTATGCCTCGCTGGGGGACCAAAAAGCGTTTGTCCTTTCGCACGGCCGCAACATCATGATTCTTAAAATTGTCGGTTATGCCGAACAGGTGGCGCAGTATTATCTTTTAGAAGATTTTAAAGCGCACGGCTGGATTGCGCACCAGCGCTATCCCACCAAAGGACGCGTCTGGCATCCCGGCGGCGCCCATCCGTTTATCGGAATGGACGAAGCCCTGGTCCACAACGGCGATTTTGCAAACTACCATGCGGTTGCGGAATATCTGAAGCAAAATAATATTTTCCCCCAGTTTCTCACCGACACCGAAGTGTCGGTCCTGCTGCTGGACCTGTTGAACCGGACCTTTGAATACCCCATCGAATACATCATTGAAGCCATGACCCCCACCAGCGAGCATGATTTTGACCTGCTCCCGGCGGACAGGCAGCAGGTCTATCGGCAGATCCAGTCCCACCACGTCCATGGATCGCCTGACGGTCCCTGGTTATTCATTATCGCCCGCAACAATCCCTATGAGAACTTTTTTCAGCTCATCGGCATTACCGATACGGCCATGCTGAGGCCCCAGGTGTTTGCCTTGCAGGAAGGAGACGGCGTGCAGATCGGCCTGATCTGTTCCGAAAAGCAGGCCATCGATGCCACCCTGCAAAACCTGGCGGCGGAAGACCCCCGTTTCAGCCCCATTGCCGATAAATACTGGAACGCCCGGGGCGGCAGTGCCGCAGACGGCGGGGCCTTTTTGTTCACGGTGGCAGATGCCGGTAAGGGCGACGGCTCTAAAAAGCTCACCTGCACCAACAAATTCGGCGAAGCGGTGGAGACCCTGCAGGACCAACTGTTTTATAAATATACCCCCCAAATTTCCGCACCCGATAAAGCCGAAGAAATCTCCGGTTCGGTTAAAGCCGGCTTTGCGGCCCCGGACCTGTCCGCTTTTATACAGAATTGCAGCAGGCAGCTGTCCGGCTGGGATTTTAACACGCTGACATATTTCTGCCGGGAACTGGAAAAACAGGCCGAAATCAGCGACGAAAACAAAGCGAAAGCCATCGCCGCCCTCACATTCCTCAACGACAGACGATACCCCACCGGCAACCTGAAACGCAGCTCGGTTCTGCGAATCCTGCGGGACAGCCTGACCGCCATTTTCAATGCATCACCCCCGCTGAAGGATACCGGCGCGGGCAGCTATCGGCATATTGACTGGAAGACCCGCAACACCTTGCGCGCACCTCGCGGAGTTGAAAAAATCCTGGTCCTTGACGCAGCTAAATTCCCGCCGGAGGGGGAAGAATGCGACTCCCGGCTGATTTGTGCGGCTTACGGGCTGGGCTGGCGACAATTTATCCTTTACGGTTACAGGGGGCAGCGCTTCTGCGGCTGCGGCCTGGGGGAAAAAGCAGACGACGTCCGCATGGATGTCTATGACAGCTCCGGGGATTACCTGGCTTCCGGAATCGACGGACCCCAAATAATGGTTCATGGCAACGGCCAGGACCAGCTGGGGCAGATCATGAAAAGCGGCCGACTGGTTGTTTATGGCGACGTGGGCCAGACGTTCATGTACGGCGCCAAGGGCGGCACGGTTTTTGTGATGGGAAATGCCGCCGGCCGCCCCCTGATCAATGCGGTCGGCCGCCCGCGGGTGGTCATCAACGGTACCTGCCTCGATTATCTGGCCGAATCCTTCATGGCCGGCGATCCCCTCAAAGGCGGCGGATTTGTGATCTTAAACGGCATGGAGTTTAGTGAAGACGGCGCCCTGCGGGAGCAGCAAGCCCCCTATCCCGGATCCAACCTTTTTTCACTGGCTTCGGGGGGCGCTATTTATATCCGCGATCCCCATCGAAAGGTGGTGGACAACCAGTTAAACGGCGGCGAAATTGTCAATTTAACCCCCGCCGACTGGAACCTGATTCTGCCTTATTTAGAGGAAAATGAAAAACTGTTCGGCATTTCAATCCAAAATGATCTGTTGACAGTCGCCGGCAAAATTCGGCAATATAGCGACGTTTATCGTAAAGTACAAGCCGTCAAGCTGGATGTTCTGGCAATGGAATCGACGGCCTCCGAAGAATACGGAACGGACTGGCAGGAAGAGTTTGAAGATATGGACTTAAGGTCAATCCTTTAAAGTTATGCCTGGAAATCAAAAGATTTGGACTCATGAATCGCAATGGTGCGAAATCCGAAGCACGAAATCCGAAGTACGAAACAATACCGAATAACCAAAATTCAAATGGTCCAAACAATTAGGCAGCTGAAAAACACGAATACTATTTTAGAGCATTTGGTATTCAAATTTGTTTCGAATTTCGATATTCGGATTTCGAATTTTACGCAAATTCTGCCCAACAGGCTTAGAATGTGACTGGTCTCTTCGGCCCTGGAGCTTTAAAAACAATGGATGCACTACTCGCCCTTGAAGATGGACGCACCTATCCCTGCCGGTCCTTTACCGGACCCGGGGAGGCTTCCGGAGAGGTCGTATTCAACACCGGCATGTCCGGATACCAGGAAGTGCTCACCGACCCATCCTACCGGGGACAGATGGTCACCATGACCTATCCCCTGGTGGGCAATTACGGTGTAAACCCGGAAGATGTTGAATCCGACCGGATACAGGTATCCGCTTTTCTGGTCCGGGAATACCAGCCGTTTTACAGCAATTTCAGAGCGACCGCTTCCCTGGCCGATTACCTGGCCGCCCAGAAAATCCTGGGCGTCGAAGCGTTCGACACCCGGGCCTTGACGCGGCATATTCGTACCGCAGGGGCCATGCGGGCGGTTATATCAACCCAGGACCTGGATCCTGAATCCCTTGTTCTCAGGGCCAAAAGAATCCCGGCAATGGCGGGGCAGGATCTCGCCAGCGTGGTGACCACCCCCGGGCCTTACTATTGGGAGGACGGAAAACCCGTTGCGATTACCGCCCAACCCCCCCTCGACAAAAACATCTGGCGCCGGCGCAAGGCAAAGTACGCGGTGGCCGCATTTGATTTTGGCGTCAAGTATAACATTTTACGCTCCCTGGAATCCGTCGGCTGTGAAATTGTGGTGGTACCGGCCGCCACCGGCCCGGAGGCGATCAGGGCCATGGCGCCGGACGGCATCTTCCTGTCAAACGGTCCCGGCGACCCGGAACCGATTGGTTATGCCATCGACACCATTAAGGCCCTGTTGGATTATCGCCCCCTTTTCGGCATCTGTCTGGGGATTCAATTGCTGGGGCTTGCCCTGGGCGGCACAACTTATAAACTAAAATTCGGGCATCGCGGCGCCAACCAGCCGGTCAAAAACCTTCTCACCGGCCGCGTTGAGATAACCTCTCAAAACCATGGTTTTGCCGTTGATCAAAACAGCCTTCCGGAAAAAGATATCGAGATCACCCATATCAATCTGAATGACAACACCCTGGAGGGATTCCGGCATCGCACGCTTCCGATTTTCACCGTGCAATACCACCCGGAAGCTTCTCCCGGACCCAATGACGCCAAATACCTGTTTGATGATTTTGCTAAAATGATGGATAAAAATGCCTAAACGTTCCGATTTACATAAGATCCTGATCATCGGCGCCGGCCCCATCATCATCGGCCAAGCCTGCGAATTTGACTATTCCGGCACCCAGGCGTGTAAAGCCCTGCGCGAAGAAGGCTTCAAGGTCGTGCTGCTCAACAGCAATCCCGCCACCATCATGACCGACCCGGAAATGGCGGATCGAACCTATATCGAACCCGTAACCCCCGAATCCGTTGCCATGATTATCGAAAAGGAGCGGCCGGACGCGCTGCTGCCCACCCTGGGCGGCCAAACCGGTCTCAACACGGCCGTGAAGGTGGCAAAAATGGGGGTTCTCGATAAATACGGGGTTGAAATGATCGGTGCCTCCCTTGACGCCATCCAGAAAGCCGAGGACCGGGATCTTTTTCGCGCAGCCATGGCAAGAATCGGTCTGCGGGTTCCCCACAGCGTTATCGTCACGGACCTGAACGCCGCGCCGGCGGCTGCCGATGAGATCGGCTACCCCCTCATCGTACGACCGAGCTTCACCCTGGGCGGCACCGGCGGCGGGATCGCCTATAATCCCGAAGAATTGCTCGAAATCGCCAAGTCCGGCCTGGACGCCAGCCTCATCAACCAGGTCATGCTGGAGGAGTCGGTTATCGGCTGGAAAGAATATGAGCTGGAAGTGATGCGGGACCACAATGACAACGTGGTCATCATCTGCTCCATTGAAAATATGGACCCCATGGGGGTTCACACCGGCGACAGCATTACCGTGGCCCCGGCCCAGACCCTCAGCGACCGTGAATACCAGGCCATGCGCGATGCCACCATTGCCATTATGCGCGAAATCGGGGTTGATACCGGCGGATCCAATGTACAGTTCGCCGTCAACCCTAAAAATGGGGAAATGATTGTTATTGAAATGAACCCCCGGGTGTCCCGCAGCTCCGCCCTGGCATCCAAGGCCACCGGTTTTCCCATTGCCAAAATCGCGGCCAAGCTGGCGGTGGGCTATACCCTGGATGAAATCCCCAATGACATCACCGGTGAAACCCTGGCTTCTTTTGAACCGACCCTCGATTACTGCGTCGTCAAAATTCCGCGCTGGACTTTTGAAAAATTCCCGGAAACCAAAGACTATCTGACAACCGCCATGAAATCCGTGGGGGAAACCATGGCCATCGGCCGGACCTTTAAAGAGGCCATGCAAAAAGGGCTGCGTTCCCTTGAAATCGGCCGATTTGGTTTTGGCGGCGATGGAAAGGATCTTACCCCGGAAGTTGACCTGTCTCAGCCGGGCGAGAACGGCCTGACCCTTCCGGAGATCGAACAAAAGCTGGCGACCCCCAACTCCCAGCGGATTTTTTTCCTGCGCTACGCCCTGTTGAAGGGAATGACGATTGAATCGATCCATCAACTGACGCACATCGACCCCTGGTTTCTCCATCAACTTCAGCAGATCTTGGAACTGGAAAAACAAATCGCCGCAGCCACCGGCGATCTGCCGACGCCCCTCCTGAGAAAGGCCAAAACTTTCGGTTTTTCAGATATTCAACTGGCGTATCTTAAAGGGGTGACCGAAGACAGCATCAAAAAACTCCGCCGGGAGCAGAACATAGCGCCCACCTACAAACTGGTGGACACCTGCGCCGCAGAATTTAGGGCGGCCACGCCGTATTACTACTCAACCTATGAAACTGAAAACGAAGCCCGGCTTTCCCACAAGAAAAAAGTGATCATCCTGGGCGGCGGTCCCAACCGCATCGGCCAGGGCATCGAGTTTGACTACTGCTGCGTGCACGCTTCCTTTGCCCTGCGTGAAGAGGGCGTCGAAAGCATCATGGTAAACAGCAATCCGGAGACGGTCAGCACGGATTATGACACCTCCGACAAGCTTTATTTTGAACCGCTGACCAAAGAAGACGTCCTGCATATCGTTGAGATGGAAAAGCCCCTGGGGGTCATCGTGCAATTCGGCGGCCAGACCCCGCTGAACCTGTCCGTCCCCCTGTATAGGGCGGGCGTGCCGATTCTAGGCACGCAGCCGGAAAGCATTGACCGGGCCGAAGACCGGGAACACTTCCAAGCCATGTTGAAAAAACTGGGCCTGGTCCAACCGGCCAACGGCACGGCCCTGAATGTGGCGGGGGCCTGCACTGTCGCTGAGAAAATCGGCTACCCGGTGATCGTCCGGCCTTCCTATGTCCTGGGCGGCCGGGCCATGAAAATCGTTTACCAACCCAAGGAGCTGGAAAATTTTACCCGGCTGGCCATCCTGGCGTCGCCGGAACACCCGGTCCTGATCGACAAATTTCTTGAAGACGCGCTGGAAGTGGACGTTGATGCCATCTCGGATGGAACCACCACCATCATCGCCGGAATCATGGAACATATCGAAGCTGCCGGTGTCCATTCCGGAGATTCCGCCTGCGTGCTCCCGCCATACAGCATCGGCAAAGAGATGCTCGCTGCCATTGCTGCCGCTACCAAAGCCATGGCGGCAGAACTCCAAGTGGTGGGGCTCATGAACGTTCAATACGCCATTAAAGGAAACCGGCTGTTCGTCCTGGAGGTTAATCCGCGGGCATCCCGAACCATTCCCTTTGTCAGCAAGGCAACCGGCGTGCCCTTTGCAAAGCTGGCAACCAAGGTCATGCTCGGCCGCAGTCTCCGGCAGCTCGGCCTCACCAAGGAAATCATCCCCGCCCATGTTTCGGTCAAGGAGGCGGTGCTTCCCTTTAACCGCTTTCCCGGTGTCGATACCCTGCTGGGGCCGGAGATGAAATCGACCGGAGAAGTAATGGGCATTGATACGGTCTTTGGGGCCGCCTACGCCAAGGCCCAGCTCGGCGCCGGCCAGAATCTGCCCCTGAGCGGAACGGTTTTTATCAGCGTCAAAGAAGCGGACAAAAAATCGGCCCTGCCGGTGGCGGCCCAGTTTCATCAAATGGGTTTCGATATCATCGCAACCGACGGGACCCACGCGTTTCTGGAATCACAGGGAATTCCCAACAGCGTCATCAACAAGGTTTCTCTGGGCCGGCCGCATGTTGTCGATGCCATTAAAAACGGAAAAATTCAGTTTGTTATCAACACCGGCCTTGGCGACACGCCCCGGCGTGACGGTTATCTGATCCGGCGCGCGGCCGTCCAGTTCAACATCCCCTATACCACCACCATTGCCGGCGCCATGGCCATGTGCAAGGGAATTTCAGCTTTAAAGGAACAGCGCCTTTCGGTTAAACCCATACAGGAGTATCACGTCCAATGATATCTTCAGAAAAGCCGCGCGAGGCCTGCGGCCTGTTCGGCATCTATGATCACCCCGAAGCCGCCAGGCTGACTTATTTCGGGTTGTACGCCCTGCAGCACAGGGGGCAGGAAAGTGCCGGCATTGCCGTTGCCCGGGACAAACATATGACATCACATAAAGGGATGGGGCTGGTGCCGGAGGTTTTTGACGATGCCCACCTGGCGCAACTTAAAGGCGGGAGCGCCATCGGCCATGTTCGCTATTCCACCACCGGAAGCTCGCTCCTTTTTAATGCCCAGCCGTTTGTGGTGCACCACAGTCAGCGGTCATACGCCGTGGCCCATAACGGCAATATAGTCAATGCGCCCACATTGAAAGATGAGCTGGAAAGCTCCGGTTCCATCTTTCAGACCACCATGGACAGCGAGATTTTTCTGCACCTTTTTGTCAAAAATTTAAAATTCGGGTTTGAACAGGCTGTTGTTGAGAGTGTCGCAAAATTAAAAGGCGCCTTCTCATTTGTCGTTCTGACCAGCAACGGCGAAGTTATCGGAATTAAGGATCCCCACGTTTTCAGGCCGCTGTGCCTGGGAAAACTGAACGGTCATTATGTGCTGGCCTCGGAATCCTGTGCCCTGGACCTGGTACAGGCCGAATTCGTGCGGGAAATCGATCCCGGCGAAATCGTTATCATCGGTAAAGACGGCGTAAAAAGCATCCGGCCGCAAACCCCTTCCCGCAAAACGTTTTGTATCTTTGAATACATCTATTTTGCCCGCCCGGACAGCACCATTTTCGGCAAAAATGTCTACCTGACCCGAAAAGAGCACGGTCGCCAGCTCGCCAAAGAAGCCCCGGTATCGGCCGACCTGGTCATGCCGTTTCCCGACTCCGGTACATATGCCGCCCTCGGTTACTCCGAGGCTTCCGGGATTCCGTTTGAAATGGGCATGATCCGAAATCATTACGTCGGGCGCACGTTTATCCAGCCGACCCAGAGCATGCGGGACTTCAGCGTCCGCATCAAATTGAATCCGGTTAAGGAATTGTTGAAAGGTAAAGACATCATCATCATTGAAGACTCCATCATCCGGGGGACCACCGCCAAAACACGCGTCAAAGCCTTGCGTGAACTGGGGATCGGACGGGTCCATATGCGCGTCAGCGGCCCCCCACACCGATTTCCCTGTCACTACGGAATCGATTTTTCCACGAAAGGAGAGTTGATTGCCGCCCGCATGTCGGTTGAGGAACTGCGTGATTTTCTGGGTCTGGATTCGCTCTATTATCTAAGCCTTCCCGGGCTTCTCCAGGCAACCGGCGTTGAAGATCCGGAATATAACTTCTGTAAAGCTTGCTTTGACGGCTGTTATCCGGTAGAATTTTACGAACTGTTATCCAAGGATTGCCTTGAAAGATGTTAGCAATTTTATTATAATCAACTGAATTGCTTTGAGCGATTCAGATCGCCGGCACTATCTATCACCCGGAGGAAATATGATCGAATCAAAATACTTAAAAGACAGCGTCCAGAATATCCAGAAACTGATGACCATCGCGCCTTTGCGAAAATTCGAAACAAAGTACCTGGGCCAGTTGATCCGGTTGAGCAAAATTCGGGAGTATGAGCACGGAGAACCTATCATAAAAGAAGGCGGACAGGATACCTGGATTTACTTTCTGCTGTCCGGCAAAGTGCGCATAGAAAAAAAGGGGATGGAACTTGCCATCATTGATAAAATCGGCGAAATTTTCGGTGAAATGAGGATGCTGGACGGCCTGGCGCGATCAGCCTCCGTCTATGCCGAGGGCAAAACCGTTTGCCTGGCATTTGACCCCTATGGCGAGGACAGCCTGTCGTCACCGGACCAGAGAACCAAGTTTCTGCTGCTGCTTTACAAAATGTTTGCGGAATTTTTATCCGGCCGGTTGCGGGTCATCAACGATGAATTATCTCAAATCAAAAAGGAAACCGGCAGGCAATAAATGGACTCAACGGTTTCCTTTGCGAAGAATGCCGCCAACGTTTTCTTTCACATCCTGACCCGTTGCAACCTGAAGTGCCGCCACTGTTACATCAATCCTGCCCAGCACGGCAAAAACACCCTGTCCTACAAAACCATTGAAAAATGGTTAACCACTGTAACCGCTTTTATCTCGGCCGGCAAGGACATCAATGTGGTCTTTCTGGGCGGCGAACCCAGCCTGCATCCCGACCTTTCGCGCTGCATCAAAAAAGCCAGGGCCCTGGGATACCGCTCCATCACCGTCGACACCAATGGATACCTGTTCAACGATATCCTTGCAAAGGTAACCCCCCAAGACGTGGACTATTTCAGCTTCAGCCTGGACGGCGCGACTGAGGAGATGAATGACCGCATTCGGGGAACGGGTTCCTATAAACAGTGTCTCACCGGAATCAGCCAGGCGGTTTACAATGGATTCAAAACAAGCCTGATCTACACCGTCAGCCGGGACAACATCGCCGAACTTGTGAAAATGCCGCACCTGTTAAAAGAACTGGGAATTGACCGGTTTTTTATACAGGTCATCGGCATCAGAGGGAAAGCCGCCGATCCCGCACAGCAAAAAATGCAGATCGGCCGGGATGAATGGCTTTGCATCGTTCCGGCAGCGGCCCGGGCAGCCGCCGCCCTCGGCATCACCGCAACATATCCCAAGGTCTATCTCTCGCCCGAAGAACCATTTGAATGCGCCGGGCAGGTGGCCGACAACTATTTCATCTTTCCCAACGGCAGGGTTTACCGCTGCCCCCTGTGTGAAGATTTTCCCGTTCACAGTCTGGCATTTGTCAACGACCGCCTCACCCCCACAGACAAGATCAATGAATGCGATCTTTTCCAGTTGGATATTCCCGAGGGGTGCGTCATGAACAAAATCATCCAGCCCGACAATCTAAGCTACAACACGGACGGGTCTCCTGCATACAAAATTGCCTGCTGCCTGCTGAAAGAAGAAATTCAAAAGCTATGATGAGAAACTTAGTTTTACACATATGTCAGACATCTCAGGTTTTTGAGCCCGGCTGATACCCGGTACTATCTTTTTTACTCAAAAATTCTTTTCATTCTCTCTTTAAAAATCTCAAGAAACCTGCTCCTCAATCGTTCCTCTAAGAAGCTTTCCTCGATCATCATCTCTATGGGAGATCTGAGCCCGCTCAATCGTTCCAGAGCGTTATGGACCTGTTTACTGTTCAGACCCAACTGTTCAGATAGTCCATGGAAATCCTTTTTTGAAATATTATTTCGCTTCCCCTGAAGACTGAGATACATTTCTTCTTTCTCTTCAGGGAGTACCAGCCTGGAGTTGACGATGTCATAGGCCGGTGACACTGAGTAACCGACTTCTTCCTTTTTAAGAAGTGAGAAATTTTTTAAATGGGCATCGCCGTTACCCAGCACAAAAAATAGCAGGGCTCTTTCAAAAAGGTTTACAAGATCCAGCCCGGGAACATTTGAATGTTTTTTTATGGAATTGGCACCTGAATTTTGCACATAAAACCCTTTTTGAGTCAACTCGGTTTACATTTTTACATATACCGATAGTTGCTCTTTTCTACCTCGATATCTCCAATTTCTACCACAAAAAAGTATTTTAAGAAGTATTCATGATTATATCGATTCGAATAAGCTTATGATTTTTCATCAGAATTTAATCGTGCAAGAAAATTCTTGCTCAAGTTGCGATCGCAAAACGCTGAGGCCAAATACTGCCTTGTCGCCAGAACCTCGACTTTGCGCGTGCTTTGTCCAAAAATTTCAGCACGTGCAGCATCGCCGGCGTTCTTGCGTCATGGATCGAGTACTTGACTTTATCCACATTCCC
>JARGFK010000038.1 GCA_029211065.1 Desulfobacterales bacterium | reverse complement strand
ATGGGTTGGTATGGAAAACTTACATTCGGCGCATTGGGTCTTTTTCTGGGCGGCCCGCTCGGCGCCATTGCCGGAGCAGCTTTTGGGCATCATCTTGTCGATAAAAAAGTCGATTATACGAACCGTCTGTATTATCGGGAGCAGGCGCCGATTTTAGAACGCAGGGAACAAACCCAGGCTGCCCATTTTATCAGTCTATTTTCAATCCTTGGCAAGCTTTCGAAAATAGATGGTGCTGTGGCCCGGAGCGAAATTGCCGTTGTTGAAAACTTCATCAATAATTTGCAAATGACGGAAGGGGAAAAACAATTTGCCAGGCAAATTTTTAATGAAGCCAAAACTTCCGAATACACCCTTGAGGATTTTGCCATACAATTATATCGGAGCACTCATCATCAGCCCACGGTGCTGATTTCTTTTTTTAATCTCCTGTTCCAAATTGTAGCGGCGGACGGCACACTTCATCCGGCTGAGGCGGCTGCGATGCAAACATTGAAAAACATTTTCAAAATCAGGGATCAACAATACGAAAACATCCAGGCGGTGTATTTCAATGATATTGATAAGTATTACAAAATCCTCGGCTGCACCCCGGAAAGTTCCGATCAGGAAATCAAATCGAATTATAAGAAACTGGTAAAAGATTTTCATCCCGACACAATTATTGCAAAAGGCCTGCCGGAGGAATTTATAGATTTTGCAACCAAACGGTTTCGTGAAATTCAGGAGGCCTATGAAAGGGTCAAAAAGGAACGAAACCTTTCCTGAAACCGGGCGGGAAGCCGGAACAATCAAGGTCAATTCCCATGGAAACGGTCAGGTTGTTGAACGGCGGTAGGAAGCCGGCGGCATCGTAATGGCGGCCGGCAGAAAACCGTCGCTGCAGTGAGGGCGGGCCGGGGCCGGCCCAAGGGAATAATCATTTTCAGAAAAAAGGAGGGTTGGAACATGGACATATATGAAGCCATTGAAAAGCGCAGAACCATACGGAAATATAAAGGTGCTGCCACAGAAGAACAGTTAAAACGGATCATCACAGCAGCCACCAAGTCGCCTTCGGGACAAAATAGTCAAAACTGGGAGTTTGTCATTGTCGACGACCAGACACGCATTGATAAGGTCAGCGAGATAAAATACCTGCTGAACAGGGGCAAACCGCGGGGAGAGGAAGTGTCGCAGGAGCAGGAAGCCGCCGCCCAGAAACAGAAGGACTCTTTTGCTAATGCCAGCCTGGTCCTGGTTTTTCACAATTCGAAACTTTCAGACGCCGCCGGGGTCTGGTGCTGCATCGAAAATATGCTGCTTGCCGCCGTGGCAGAGGGACTGGGAACACGGATCGCCCGTTTCAAGGGAGATTCGGTAAAAGAGATCAACAGACTGATGAAGGCTCCCGAAGGGGTGGACCTCGTCGCTGCCATATCCGTTGGTGTGCCGGCAGAAGCGCCAAAGCCGCGAAGTCTTAACCCGGATGGAAGCTGTATTCATCGAAACAGCTTTTAAGTTTAGACCATTGGAGACGTCCTGAAATAATTAACTAACTTTCTGCTGGTCCTGCGAACATCCGGATTATATCCAGGATATCAGTGAGCGCTATCCATAAAAGGGGTCTGTAAAAGGGGTCGTTGTTGACTATCAGGACGAACTTGGAATTCGGGGGTCCCCTGATTCGGGGAAGGTTATGGAAAAACGGACTTACCGATTTCAGGTCAAACCTGATTTCGGTAAAGTGTCTACCTGTAAAAGGGGAAATTGTTGACTAGCAGGACCAACTTGGGATTCGGGGGTCGGACCCCGCTAAATTCACGGCATTCAACCAGGCAAGGAGGAACCGTCATGAATTCCATTGAGAAAAAGAGGAAAGGTGTGACCCGAAGGGATTTCATCAAGGGGACTGCCGCGGGAGCCGTGGGAGGGATGGTGGTCGGCGCTGCGGGAACCGTTCCGGCAGCGGCGCCAATGGAAAAGCCGCAGCCACGGCCGTCGTCCGTCAGGCCATTTTTTCGCGCCATGTCGGCCGAGACCGTACAGATCCGCGGGCATGAAGGCGACATGATCGATGCCTACCTGGCGCGTCCCACGGAACCCGGCCCCCATCCGGGGGTCGTGGTGATCCATCACATGCCCGGCTGGGACGATTCGATCATGGAGATCTCCCGCAAGTTCGCGCACCACGGTTATGCAGCCATCTGCCCGGATCTGCATTTCCGCGAAGGCAAGGGCTCGCCCGAGGCAAACAGCGCCAGCGTGCGCGAAGCCGGCGGCATGCCCGACAACCGCACCATGGGCGATGTCGAGGCAGCCATCAAGTATCTCCGCACCCTGCCCGATCTCAACGGCAAGGTGGGCATTATCGGCTACTGTTCCGGAGGCCGGCAGGTTTACCTGGCCGCCTGCACGCTCAAGGGGATCGATGCCGCGGTAGACTGCTACGGCGGTGGTGTAGGGGCGGGCCCGGAGGGGCTTACACCGCGCCAACCCGTGGATCCGCTCGATTACACGAAGGACCTGAGCTGTCCGTTGCTCGGGCTCTTCGGCAGGGAGGACAAGCGTCCCTCGCCCGAGCATGTAGCCAAGACCGAAGCTGAACTCAAGAAATAGGGAAAGACCTACGAGTTCCACACGTACGACAATGCCGGGCACGCTTTCTTTTGGGTGGACAATCCCCGTTTTCGGCAGGCGGCTGCGTTTGAGGGCTGGAAAAGGGTTTTTCAGTGGTATGAAAAATTCCTCCACTGAGCCGGGTAAACTGCTGTCCGGGTTCAGGGGCCGGGCCAATTTAGGATTCTGAAGGATTCTGGGGCCGGACCAAGCCTGAAGCATCGGTGGAAGAGCTTGTCGGTATGATCGAAAGGGAGGAACTGCGCTTACCGGAAATGCAGCGCTATTTTGTATGGTGATCGACCCGTGTACGTGACCTGCTTGATTCGCTATATCGCGGTCATCCGGGAAAGGGGACAACAGGGTGTCCCGCTTACACCTAACTTGTCTTAACAGGTTGAAATGTTTACTATTAAAGAATTAAGTTGAAATAAATGCCGGATTCATTTATCAACAAAAGCCCCTTTTTTCCATGATTGACTAGAACAGATTAAAACATGTAAGTTTTGCAGGTTCTTTGTTTTTAATGCAGCTTAGATTCCGGTTTGAAATTGGAACAGAAAAACCTTTCTTCCGACCCGTTGTCGTCTGATTACAGGCCCGATAAATACCGATGGGTCATGCCGCTGACCGGCAACAGCTGGCGGTTGGCGTTTGCTTTTTATGGGCTCCTTGCCCTTGCCATTGCTATTCTCTGGTGGTTTCTATCCAGAGACCCCGAAGCAACGGAAAGTTCAACGGATATCGGGATGAAGTCCGTTTTCCTGAAACTGATACGGGTCCGGAACGTGCAGGTCGCCGTTGTCTTGGGGCTGCTCACGTTTGCCGTCATTCACAGCTTCTTAGGCTGGCTTCCGAAAATCCTTGAGAACAACGGTTTTTCTCCGACGATGGCAGGTTATTTATCCTCGATTCCGCTCGTGTTAGGCATCCTTTCCGTACTGACAATGCCGCGAATCATTCCATCCCATAGAAGAAATACCGCCATTGCTGTAACGGCTCTCGCCACACTGGCGTCCATCTGGATGTTTTTCAGATTTACCGGCCTAATCGCATTTGCCGGGCTCTTTCTCTATGGCATCGGATCCTACACACTCTTTCCGTTAATAACGCTCACGCTGATGGATACCCCGGAAGTGGGATCAAAATACATGGGCTCCGCGGGAGGCATTTTCTTTTGCATATCTGAAATAGGCGGGTTCATGGCCCCGTTGGTAATCGGCATGCTGGTCGATTGGACCGGGGGCTTCACCGCAACGGGCTATTTCATGGCTGTCCTGTGCCTGGCTATTTTTGGCTTGAGCTTTCTGATTCAGGGTGAGCATGCGTAAAACAGGGGATATCTGTTCTATTGCGGCCGGACAGGGCCATTGGAGTCGAACCAAGCCAACTAAAAAATATAGACTTAAAATGATTCCCGAAAACAGGGCTATATGGACGTTTTCAGGGGTAAAATGCGCGTTATAGGACCGGAAGGGTCAGGGGGCTATTTTTTATATCTCGCTTTTTGGGGTTAAAAAGTGTGGTATAGGGGAAAGAAAGAGCCTGTAGTTTGATCGTTATCCATTTGATTATTTGATATCTGTAGGTTGCCTTGGTCCGACCCTATTTCGCTATCTGGAAAGTGGGCAAGCTGAATCACATGAAAGCACCTGAACGGCCCGTGTCTTGGGGCAAATTTCTCTTCGATGCTGAAACACTTTTAACGAAACTTGGCGCAAAAGACTATATCAAGTACGACCTTAGGTCTTTTTCCATAAAATAATAAAATTTTCGGCTATAAAATCAAATAGCGAACAGGCAAAGCGGAAACCGGGGAGAATGAAGTATGAGCGATCAGTCCAACAAGATTCCTGAAGGCGGTTCTCAAGTAGTCCTCTACCAGACGGAGGATGGGCAAAGTCGTGTCCAGGTGCGATTGGAGAACGAGACGGTCTGGCTGACGCAGAACCTGATGGCCGAATTGTATCAGACGACCAAACAGAACATCAGTCTCCATATCCAAAACATTTACGAAGAAGGCGAACATACCCCCGAGGCAACTGTCAAGAAACACTTGACAGTTCGACAGGAGGGCTCGAGGTCGGTTAAGCGGCTGCTCGACTATTACAACCTGGATATGATCATTTCCGTTGGCTACCGGGTCAAGTCCGGCGTTGCCACCAGGTTCCGCCAGTGGGCTACCGAACGCCTGCGGGAATACCTCATCAAAGGGTTCACGTTGGACGATGACCGCCTGAAGGGGCGTGACCGCATTGCGGATTACTTCGACGAATTGCTGGCGCGCATCCGCGAGATCCGGGCCAGCGAGAAGCGTGTCTATCAGCGTATCCGCGAGATTTTTGCAATGGCCTCCGACTATCGGGAAGGTGAACAGGAAACACAGGCATTCTTTGCCGTCATGCAGAACAAAATGCACTTTGCTGCCACCGGCATGACTGCGGCAGAGATCGTCCGCCGACGTGCCGATGCGAATCAGGCCAACATGGGTCTGACCGCATGGAGCGGCGGACGGGTATTGAAACGCGATGTGCCGACAGCCAAAAACTACCTGGACGAAAAGGAAATTGATACGCTCAACCGCATCGTGGTCATGTACCTGGATCAAGCCGAATTCCGCGCCCAGCGGCGACAGGACATCAAGATGAAAGATTGGACCTTCTTCCTGGACAAATTCCTGCGGGACACCGAACTGCCGGTGCTGGAGGGACCCGGTTCCGTGAGCCATGAAGATGCAGTTTCCTGGGCGGAGGCCCAGTACGATGCATTCATCGAAAGACGGCGATTGGATGCGGAGCAGGGTGCCGAGGCTCGTTATCTGGACGACCTGCGAATTTCGGCCGAGGCGTTTGAGAGAGGTCAAAAGAAGCCATCTTCCAAACGAGCATCGCCGAAGATTCGTGGCAAACGATCTGGCAATGAACGCCGAACAAGTAACCAAACAAGTAAAAAGCATCCGGCATCCGAGAAATGAAACGATAATGAGGCGATCAACATTTTGACATGGTGTCATGGTGGGTATGGGCATAAACATTTATTTGATCATAATCATGGCGATCCTCGGGGGCGGTTATCTTCTTGAATGGATCGTTGAAAGTTTGAATCTGAGGTATGCATCCCCTGTTTTGCCGGATGAATACGTTGGTTTTTATGATAACGAAAAGTACCGTAAATCTCATCGCTATCTTAGAGAAAACACGTATTTTGGACTTGTCACCAGCGGGATATCAACAGTCGCAATCGTTCTATTTATTCTGCTGGGCGGGTTCAATTACATTGACCGTTTTGTAAGAAGTTTCGGATTCGGCGATATCGTTACCGGACTGATCTTTGCCGGCACCATAATGCTCCTTGCGGAACTTCTTAGAATTCCCGCCTCGGCCTATCATGCATTCATCATCGAAGAAAAATATGGGTTCAACAAGACAACGGTTAAAACATTTGTACTTGATGTGATTAAGAGCTGGATTCTGGTCGGGCTTATCGGGGGATCCGTATTTTTGGGGATATTGTGGTTCTTCGGGAAATTCGGTCAGGCTGCCTGGTTTTACAGTTGGTGTGCAGTAACAATCTTTCAAATCTTTATGTTATTTATAGCGCCCGTCGTGATAATGCCGCTATTCAACAAGTACGTGCCACTTGAAAATGGAGAGCTTAAGAGCGCCATTGAAAAATACGCAGCGGCGGAAGATTTCAAAATGAAGGGCCTCTTTAAAATGGATGGCTCAAAGCGCTCCACCAAGGCAAACGCTTTCTTCACGGGCTTCGGAAGATTCAGACGGATCGTTCTCTTTGATACCCTTATCGCAAAGCATACGGTGGATGAACTCGTCGCCGTGCTTGCCCATGAGATGGGCCATTATAAGAAAAAACACATCCTGAAACAGATACTTATTTCCGTCATAAATACCGGACTTATGTTCTTCATTCTTTCTTTGTTCATCAATAACAGCCTGCTTTTCACGGCTTTCAGGATGGAGGAGATTTCCATATATGCAAGTTTCGTCTTTTTTGGTTTTCTCTATGTACCGATTAGTACCGTTATATCCATTGCAGGCAATATTCTTTCGCGGAAATACGAATATGAATCTGACGCATACGCTGTTTCAACTCTCGGAAAACCTGAAGTGATGATATCTGCCCTCAAAAAGCTAAGTGTTGAAAATTTATCAAACCTTACGCCGCATCCGCTAAAGGTATTTCTTGAATACAGCCACCCGCCGGTCATTGACAGGATTAAAGCAATTAGGAGAAGTGCCAATAAAATAAATATAAGTCAGACATAATCCAGGGGGACGTCCTGACGGCTGCGGCAAAGGCCCGGCAACGGGTTTACGCGCGACATTGAAAAAAGGTCACAACTGTTCTAAAATGAACACATAATGAAGGATATCAAAGGGACACAAAACAAAACTGTAGCGAAAACCCCAAATGAAACGAAAGCTTGAAAGGACATATTTATGGCGGCACCCCCCAAACCCACTCAACCGGAAGCTGAAGTTACCTTTGCCCGCGACCTCGGTCTTTTTGATGCCAGCATGATTGGAATCGGGGCCATGATCGGCGCCGGAATTTTTGTGCTCACAGGCATCGCCGCCGGTGAAGCGGGACCTGCTGCGCTGCTGGCATTTTTCCTGAACGGTCTGGTAACCCTGCTGACGGCACTGGCATATGCCGAACTGGCCTCGGCCTACCCCAAATCAGGCGGCGGCTACGCCTTTATCGCCAAAGCATTCCCCGGTCCGGCAGCGTTTGCCTCGGGTTGGATGCTGTGGTTCTGCTATATCATTGCGTGCGCGCTTTATGCCCTTGGTTTCGGCAGCTATTTCTGGGAATTTATCCACACCTATTTCCCTCCGATCGCTAATCTGGTCTTTACCATTGCCGGTCACAAAATCCCGGCGCTGATAATGACCGCTTTGGTATGCATCTTTTTCATTCTCATCAATATGCGGGGCACGGCCGTAACCGGCAAGGTCGAAAATATCATGACCATGGGCAAGATCATTATTCTGGGCATATTTATCGCGTATGGGCTCAAGCGGATTTTTCAATCCCCACCGAAGCGGCGGCAAGCTTCACCCCCTTTATGCCGAACGGTTTCGGCGGTGTGATCATTGCCATGGGATTGACATTTATCGCCTTTGAAGGCTATGACCTGATCGCAACTGTTGCCGAGGAGATCAAAGCGCCTGAAAAAACCATTCCCCGGGCCACTTTGATTTCGCTTGTCGTCACCGTCTTCATCTATTTGTTGATCCTGATAGTCTGTATCGGCGCCATTCAGCCCGAGTCGGGCAAATCCTGGCAGTTTCTGGGCCAGTATCAGGAAACGGCGATTGCACGGGCAGCGCATAATTTCATGCCTGCTTTTGGCGTGGCGCTGATTATCTTCGGGGGGGCTGCTTTCGACGATATCCGCTTTGAATGCAACCATCCTGGCGTCATCGCGGGTAGCCTTTTCCATGAGCCGCGATAAAATGCTGCCCATATCCCTCAGTACGATCCATGCCAGGCGTCGCACACCGCACATTGCCATCGCGGTTACCGGAGCAATTGTCCTGGTCATGGCCTTGCTTTTCCCGATTCACGTGATCGGTTCCGCTGCCAGCGTCATGTTTTTACTGACATTTTCCCTGGTCAATCTTGCGCTCATTGCGCTGCGCCGCAAGTTTCCTGAATTAAAAGGCGGTTTTCGCGTGCCGTTATACCCGGCTACCCCCATTGCCGCCATCGTCCTCAACATGTTTCTGGCGATCTATCAGTTCAATTTTGATCCCCGGGCGTGGTACATCGCCATTGCCTGGGTCATCGTCGGTCTGTTTATTTATTTTATCTACTTTGAAAAAGCCACGGATGCCGATATGCCCCAGGTGATCGAAGTCCAACAGTCGAAAAGTGCGAAAGCCATTCCGTACCGGGTCCTGGTTCCCCTGCACAATCCCGATCACGTGATCCCGCTGATGAAACTGGCATTACCCATTGCCAAGGCCCACGCGGGTGAAATCATCGTGCTCGGCGTCATCGATGTTCCCATCAACCTTCCGCCCCATGAAGGCATGCGATTTGTCCATCATAAAAAGCCGCTTTTGAAAAAAGCGATCGAATACGGCATCGCGCAGGGAGTCGAAACCCGCTCGGCGATCCGCATTGCGCATCAGGTGTGGGGCGGCATTCTGCATGCAGCCGAAGCTGAAAAAGCAACGCTTGTGTTGATGGGCTGGAAAGGTTACACTACAACACGCGACCGGATTATGGGCGAAGTCACCGATAAAGTTGTGAGGCATGCCCCCTGTGATATTATCACCGTAAAGTTAATGGGAGATCGTCCCATCAAGCGAATATTAATCACATCGGCCGGCGGTCCGCATGCAACCCTTGCTGCTGAATACGTAGGAATATACCATGGCGCGGATGGACACGAGGTGACGTGCTGCTACGTGGTGGAACCCAATGCCGGGGAAAACGATCGGGAAACAGCGCGTCAATGGATTCAAAAGACCATTCATCTCACGAATCTTGAAGGCAAAGCCGAGATGCGTCTCCTGGAAGGCAAAAGAGTGGCGACAACGCTGATCCGCGCAGCGGCGGATTACGACCTGATCGCCCTGGGGGCCTCCAGGGAAGGGGTCTTCTCAAATGTTCTGTTCGGTGAAATTCCCGAAAAAGTTTCCCGTTACGCCCAGACGCCGGTGATGATCGTGCAGCGCTACGAAGGTCCGGTCAAAACGCTTGTAAAAAGGGTGATGGGTTAGCCGAGGTCCGGGCCGGGTTAAGGAAGTTTAATTATATTAACCGTATAAAAGGATTATCCATAAAGGAGGCGCCGAATGTCAGATATTCAAAATGCAAATAAGGACCTTCCCGCCGGGGAAGAAATTGCGAAAGATAAAATACCATCCCAAGAGATGACCGGGCAGGAAACAGTCGCGACCGATCCATCCAGCGCCCAAAAGGAGAAAGAAAAAGGTTTTTTAACTGAGGCCGCCGGAAATATCGGAGAAGGCGCAAAAAGGGTAGGGGAAAAAGCGGCTGAATTAACCGACACGGTCGTCGAAAAATTGAAAAAAGGCTGGTCACAGGCATACGGGGTCGGCGCTAAGGTCGTGGATGACGTGTCCCAGGCTGCCCATGACTATGCCGAAAAGTACAAGGCTGAATCGGAAATCAAAAAACTGAACGGCAAGAAAGATCTGCTCCTGACGCAATTGGGTCATTCTATTTTCAAATGTTATCTTGAAAAGGGTAAGGTAGTGGAATCCTTTTTCAATGGAAAAGAGATAATGGACCAATTCAATCAAATTGAAATCTACGATCAGCAGATCATTGATATCGGCAAGCAACTGGATAAGGCCGAAGAATAACATTAAAAAAATATACATAAGGAGTCATGCGATGGGTTTATTGGATAAAATAAAAGAAGGCTTGTTTCAGGGTTCGGAAAAGATAACCGACGTTACGGATAAGATCGTGGAAAAAGGAAAAAAGGTCGGCGCCGAGGGCGTTGAAGCCACCCGGGACATTTTCACAAAAATCAGTGAGAGAACGTCCGATGTAACGGCCCTGGCCAAATTAAAATATGAATTATCCGCTTTTACAAAGCAGTTGGACGGGGAAGCGTTAAATCTTGGGAGACTGGTTTTAACCCTTCGACGGAATGGCGAATTTTCCCCTGAAAACGAAACCTTCCGGAAACAGCTTCAAAAGCTTGAGGAATTGGACGGCACCCTTAAAATGAAACAGAATGATTACGAACAATTAAAGAAGAAACATTCTGATAATTATGTTATTGAAAAGCTCAGCGAGGACCTTTCATCAGCCAACGCGATTATTGATCAGGTGATTATTTCCAAGCAATCGAATGTCGTCAACAAATTATTAAAGGATATTGTACTGCCCAAAGAAGCCCTGGTGTCGGCTGTCAAAAGGGGCGAGGAAGTTATTATACCGGATGGCAACACCCAATTGAATGCGGGCGATCAGGTAATCGTCATCGGCAAAACAAAGGATGTCGAAAAAGTTGTTAAAAGGTTTTCAGCAGCCTGATCCGGACAGGCTCATCTATCTTTAGGCAGGATTACAGGATAAACAATATGTTTTTGCCTTACCGACCTGTATCCACTTACACCAGGAGGAAAACATGACAGACCCAGCAGACGAAAAAACCGATCTGGAGAAATCGAGAGACATCATTTCTCAGCTCAAAGAAATGCGCCACTACTCGAAGACGAATATAGAAAAGCTTACGGAGTTTTGGCTGCTCCTTGAAGGAGAAATGAAGCAGAAAGAAATAGCGAAAAAAATTGAGCTGTTGCTCTCTCACCAAAACGCATTTCATGAATCACTGGAAACTGTGGTGACGGACTACGAAATGGAGTGCAATCGCATCGAGAATGAAGCATCGTAGCTCGCCGCGTGGACCTGAAAAAGTCAATCAATCGTCTTATTGTTTCCGGTTTTGTATTTGCCGTTATATTTGTCAGTCCTTTGTATTGTACAGCCGAAGAAGCGGCATCCCAGCGTATTTTCGCAGAAATCAAGCCTCAATTGCGCAAAGACTTCACAATCGACACCACCGGTCACAGCCTGGGCGGCGCTGTTGCCGTGATACTGGCGATGTATCTCGATGTTAATCATTACGCCATCGGTCAGGTGGTTACCTTTGGAAAATGAGGAAGCTATTGCGGAATGCTCGTTTCGGGTTTCGGAGGGTAGGCGCGGTAAAATCAGGAAGTTGCCTATTTCAACCCTTAAATTAAAGGGCTTGGTTACTATGAGGTGATGCGTTCAGGTGAGTTCCTCAACGCCAGCGAGGTCTCTTGTACGGCCGCTTGCCTGTTTTGACTTTATCAGGCTTTCTAAATCAATGATATTAAGTGTAATTTTGTCAATGATAACCTGTTCTCTGGATTCGTAACACGATTCAAAGTCAATTCCGGCAGGAGTGGTAATGAGGTCAATCCGGTTGGGTGGGAAGCCCAACTGAATGACTTGATTAGCTGAGAAATCGTCTTTTTTGATGTTTAATGACGAAAACCCGAACTCGTCAAGTGTCTTTAATACCTTTTTGATATTATCGCTGTGGATATCAATCCATATGTCTATGTCATTTGTTGATCTGACATAACCATGATAGACGACGGCATAACCACCAATAATGATATATCTAACGGTATTCTTGTTTAATAATTCGATAAACTCTTTGAAATCCTTCGGAAGCGTTGTCATAGAAGCTTTGCCTCAGTTGTTCAAGCGCTTGGAATCTTTCAACGGCCGGTCTGGTAAGCCAATAATCTCTTTCTTTCGGCTCTCTCCCCATGGCATATTTTTTCACTGTTTTTATCACGTAATCCCTCGAACAAATTTATGTTTCATCATATCGAATAAATAGTCAAAAATCAATGATATGCTGCCTTAGATCATATAAGTCTCTCGGACACAGCCACTTTTTCTGCTGCTGCAAGTAGGTAAGAGGGTTGCATCATAAATCTAAATTATTCAGTCTCTACAGCAGAAAAAACCGGAACCGGAAAAGTTTCGTTATTTATAGAGAAATGCCTTCTTCTCCCAATGGGCCAAACGGATAATATCTAACCGGCTGCTGAAAAAATAAATGTCAAGGAAAGGCAGGGTCATTCGGCCCTTATGGTTTAAGCAGATTCGTCTGTTTTGTCAGGACGGCATCTGCGATCAGCTTGCCGGTCATCTTCATTTTCCCCAGGCGGTGTTTTTTATTGGCCATGATGATATCGTAAAGATCTTCCCGGGTTTTGGGGGGCCGGACTTCGGTCGGCTTTTTCAAGAGAGTGATGGACCCGGTGGGGCAGGCGGCCACGCAGACGCCGCACCCGATGCAGCGGTCCAGATTCACCCGGGCGGGTTCTTTTTTTTCGGGAACACTTACGGCTGTCACCTGGCAGTGCGCCTGGCAGATGCCGCAGCCCTTGCAGGTTTCCGCGTCCACCGCGGCCTGGTAATTTGACACCCAGAAATCCAGCGGCCTGGGAAGGCTTTTTTGGATGCCCAGCATTCCGCAGCAGCATCCGCAGCAGGAACAGATGAAATCGGCCTTTTCCGTATTGGACGGCTGAAGCACCAGACCCTGTTTCTGATTCTGTTCGAGGATCGACATCGCCTCGCTTTTTGGGATTTGTCTGCCGATGCCGCATTGCAGGAGCGCCTGGCCGATGTCGCCTATGCCCAGGCAGGTTTCCCGGCGATCGGTCACCCGGCAGGTTTTGCCTTCCATAGACTTTTTCTTGCGGCAGATGCATTCGATGATGACAAAGGGCGCTTGGGCCGTCTCCAGCAGCGTCGCCACTTCATCAAAGGTGCTGACCTGCTGCTGGGGCCGGATGCTCTTGGCCACCGGGATGGTTCGCATCTGGGGAAGCGCCGTGCTTAATAATGCGATGCCGAATTTTCTGTTCGAGGTGTACTCGTTGAAATCCCTGACAAACTCGGGGGTGAGCCGCCCGAGCTGGAGTTCGAACATCCCCACCACCAGGGGGGAACAGCCGTAGTGCTTTTGGCCGTTCTTAATCCGGGTTTCGATTCCGCCTTTTTTCTGAATGCCGTCGAGCATCTTTTCCAGCGCTTCGGGTGAATCCAGCAGGGGTGCGACTTTTTCGAAAATCGTCTGGAGCGGCTCCGGACGGTAGCTTAAAAAGGCGGCGATCTCGGCCTCTTCCGGTGTAAAAATATGCTTCAGGATTCTGATTTCCGCACCCGAGCGGGTAGCCGGAAACCCCACGGCCTGACGGTCTAAATGCTGTTGCAGTCTAATATAGACGTTATCATTCTGTTCCACTGCAGCTCTCCTTCATTTAACACCGCCGACAGTTGTGCCGGATTATATTTCCGCCGGATCAAAGCCGAACGCTTTAATCGTTTCAATCCCTTTCGGCACGCGGCCGGTTTTAAGATATTTCGCCATGGCCAATCTTTCTTCGGCGGATTTTTTTTGATGCAAATCACTTTTGGCGGATATTGTTTCAGGTCTGATTTCCACCACCGTGCAGGCATGGTAGGCCGGCAGGTCGCCGTGCACCTTCTCAAAATCGCGGTGGTTTTCATGCGATGCAATCAATTCGTTGAGGGCGTCGATCTTAAGCGGACTGTCCGGAACGACCCTTGCCTCACCGCGTATGATGACACAATGATAGAATTGATGCAGGCCGCAGATGTTATCGCTGTTGCGGCTTAAGTTATACCCCTTGCCGAGATAGGCCAGGGGTATATCCACCTGGAAGCAGACTTTCGGATTCCTGGCGATGTTGTCCAGCTTTTCACCTTTAGGGGCGCAGTGAAAATAAATATTCCCCCTGTAATAGACGAAATTTACCGGTGTGATATAGGGATACCCGTCCGCGCCGTTGGTGGCCAGCCTGCCGATGGTGGCCGATAGAAGAATCTGATCGATTTTTTCAGTATCCGTTACTTCACTGTGCTTGCGCCGCATTCTAAATTCCCCTGTTCAAAACGGTTATTTGAATTTTGCAGTCATAATTTTTGTATTTTTTCAATACATCTATCATGTACCGATCTACGGGTGAGATTCAATGTTTTTTTTAATTGCGCTAAAAAGATTTGGCGATTATAAATGGTCTGCAGCATTATACGATTATGCCTGATAAACCCCAAGGAGCGAAAAGATCATGAAGTCAACAAGCTATAATTTGGTTATGTCGGCCCTTTTCAACGGCCGCAAGGGTGAGCGGCCGCCGGCGGTAAACCCCACCTCCATCGCCTGCCACGATCTGATGGATGCGGCCCATGTTTCATTCCCGGAAGCGCACCTGGATGCAAACGCCATGGCGGAATTGGCCCTGACCGGTCACGAAATGGTCGGCTTCGATACGGTCATGCCGGAGTACAGTGTGGTCCAGGAGGTGGCCGCCCTGGGCAGCGAGGTGGATTGGGGAGACAGAAACAGGATGCCGGACACCAAGTCGTTTTTATATGAAGATTTTTCCGATGTCATCGTCCCTGAACATTTTCTGGAAAGGCCATCCATACGTGTACTGCTGGATGCGCTTTCGATTCTTCGGCGTCATTTGGGGGGCCGGGTTGCCATCATCGGAAAAGTGATGGGGCCATGGACGATTTCCTACCACATGGCGGGGACCCAGAATTTTCTGCTCCAGATCGGACTGGGGGAGAAGGACAAAGTCAGAAAAATGCTCGACCAGCTGTTGCCGGTGACCATTGCTTCGGCAAAAGCCCAGTTTCGAGCCGGCGCCGATATTGTCGTACTGGCTGATCATGCCACCGGCAATCTGGTGGGCGCCTATCACTATGAAGAACTGCTGCTGCCTTATCATAAAATCCTGACGGCTGAAATAGAAGGGCCGCTGATCCTGCATGTCTGCGGCAACTGTACGGACCGGCTGGAGCTCTTTGCCGATGCCGGATTCGATGCCTACCATTTCGAGTGGGCGGTGGATGCCCGGTCGGCCGTGGAAAGGGTCGGCAGCCGCATGTCGTTGGTGGGCAACATCAACAACGCCCAGGTGCTTTACCAGGGCACTCCTGAAGATGTTTATCAACAGGCCCGATATGCCATTGAGGCGGGGGTTCAGATGATCGGTCCGGAGTGCGCCATCCCTTTGGCGACGCCACTTGAAAATCTAAAAGCGATTGTTAAAGCGGTTCGCAAAGGGTATTGAAACCAAAAAACAATCCAATCACAAGGAGGAAGTGAACAGTATGGCGGACCATATTGAAACCATTAAAGCGGCCGTGATCAGCGGGGCCCACAAGGAAATCGAGATTCTGGTCAAAAAAGCCCTGGACGACAATGAAAGCCCTGAAAAGATCATCGATGAGGCCATGATCGCCGGCATGGATGTGGTGGGTCGGCAATTCAGTCAAAACGCCATTTTTGTTCCGGAAATGCTGGTTGCGGCGGTTACCATGAAAAAGGGTCTTGATCTTATAAAACCGCTTTTAAAATCAGAGAACGCCGAACCAAAGGGAACCATCATGATGTGCACCGTAAAGGGGGATGTTCACGACATCGGAAAAAACCTGGTCATCATGATGCTGGAAGGCGCCGGTTTTACCGTCATCAACCTGGGCGTGGACCAGAGCGTTGAAACCCTGATTGCAAAGGTAAAGGAAACAAAGCCCGACATACTGGGCCTGTCGGCCTTATTGACGACGACCATGCCTGAAATGCGCCGGGTCATTGAATCCCTTGAAGAGACCGGCCTGCGAAAAGACATCAAGGTCATGGTGGGAGGCGCCCCGGTGGATGCCGCCTTTGCCGGAAAGATCGGTGCGGACGGCTATGGCAAAGATGCTGCCGAAGCCGTCCAAATAGCCAGAGGTTTTATCTCATAACCCAATAATGATGATCATGTAAAAAGTCGAAAATGCGCCTCTTGCGTCATTCCCGCCCCGCATCAGGTGCGGGATAAACTGCGGCGGGAATCCAGGAATTTCAGACGGTTCTGGATGACGGATCAAGTCCGGCATGACAATTGAAGTACTTTTTACGAAATTATCAATAATTGCATTTGAACAAATCCGGGAGGGTTCGTGATTATTATCGCCGAGAGGATCAACTCATCCAGGAAAACCATTGCCGCTGCCATTACAGCGGGTGACGCCGCATTTATCCGGAACGAAGCCAAGGCCCAGGACCTGGCCGGGGCCGACTACATCGATGTCAATGCCGGCACCTTTGTGGGGGAAGAGATTGAAAAGCTCCAATGGATCATCGCGGCTGTTCAGGCGGCTACGGACAAACCCCTTTGTATCGACAGCCCGGACCCGAAAGTTATCAGTGCCGTGGTTCCGCTGGCGAAAAAAGCACCCATGATTAATTCCATTACCCTTGAGCCTGTGCGCTTGGAAGGCATCCTTCCCATGGCGGCAGAGCGGAAAGCCAAAGTGATCGCCCTGTGTCAGTCAAAGGACGCCATGGCGGAAACGGCCGAAGACAAGGTGAAGCTGGCCGAAAAGCTGGTGGAAAAAGTAACTGCCGCGGGAATCGCCTTGGATGACTTGTATATTGATCCGCTGGTCTATCCGCTCTCAACCGACATCCGGTCTGCCACGGAGACCTTAAATGCCATTGAAAAGATTATGAAGGCGTTTCCGGGCGTTCATACCACCTGCGGGCTGACGAATGTCTCGTATGGCCTTCCCGGCCGGAAGCTGGTGAACCGGACATTTTTAACGGCGGCGATCCTGCGCGGTCTGGATTCTGTGATCATGGATCCCACCGACCGGCAACTCTACGGGGCATTGAAAGCAGCGTTGGCTGTCAGCGGCCGGGATGAATTCTGCATGGGATTGATCCGGGCCTATCGCGAGGGCGTGCTGGAATGAGTGGACGGATTCATCAGGATTTAGAAGAATATATGCTGTCCTTTGAAAGCTTGCGCCTTAACGGTCTGGATGTTGCAAATGCCATGGGGCAATATGAAAAAGGGGCGCCGGCGCCTTTCCCGGACCTGATCAATAAGGCGCTTGCCGATGTCGCCGCCCGAATGGATATCCGGGGCGGCTACCGCTGTTTTTACACCATCGATCTTGCTCCGGACGGATCGACGCTGGAGATGGAAAATGTCACATTTTCCACCGGGCGAATCATCGGCCGCCAGATTCAAAGGTCGGAATCGATTGCGGTTTTTGCCTGTACCATCGGGTCCGGAATTTCCGACCTGTCAAAAAGCGCTATGGAAAACGGAGATATGATCCAGGGCTACATCCTGGACACGATCGGGTCGGTGGCCGTGGAAAAAGCCATGGATGTCATCCAGCAAAAACTTGCGGAGACAGAGCGCCGCAGCGGGAGAAAGATTACGAACCGGTTCAGTCCGGGCTATTGTGATTGGGACATTTCCGCCCAGCGGCAGTTGTTCTCGCTCCTGCCCGGGAATTTCTGCGGTATAAAACTGACGGAATCAGCATTGATGCTGCCGATAAAGTCGGTCAGCGGCATTATCGGCATTGGAAAAAAAGTTAAACTTCGCGACTATCCCTGTAAAATATGTGAAAGCAGGAACTGCTTCCGACGAAGGGGTGATAAATACTGGAAGCCATCTCAAAAATAGGATTTTGGTTCAAGTTTGAGATAGCTTCCATTAAAACCTTGCCGATATATTGACCGCCATGAAGGCGGCCGGATCGAAATCATCCGAGCCGAGTTTGCGGCCGCTTCGGTCTTCAATACGGAGTTCACCGTTGAGCAAAACACCGCCATAGAAATCCAGTTTATACTGCCGGCTGAATTTTCGCGTAATCCGAATCCAGACCGGCAACCCGGACGACTCACCGATACCGTCCGGTGCCGACCCATCGTTATCCAACCGAAAACGACTGGAGCGAAATGCACCGCCGCCGCCCAATTCCCAGAGGTCTGAAGGGGAGTATGTCACCTCCAGGCCGGCAGGGCCGATGGGACCGGCGCTGAACGGATTTGCCATCAGCCATTTTTCACCGATTTTCCAGTACACCGCTAAAAAAGGAAAAACGTTGGTTTCTTCCAGACCTTGAAAGATGCCGAGACCGGCGCCGAAAGAAAAATCAGGGCTGAATCGATACGTCGCAGTCGCTACAACGCCATATCTCAAAGATTCGCTGAAATCCGCATCAGATTCGCCTGAAAAATTTATCGAGGGGGTGATGAAAAGCTGCCAGTCTTCGTCCGCCCGGTAATAAACAGGCAAAGCGAAGCTGATGCGATGGACCTCGCGCCAAGGCTCAGTGCCGGAAAAAGCGATGGTTCCGGAAAAGTCAAAGTCAAGGTAATCATACCCGATGCTGAATCCCAGACGGGTTGAATCGGAAACCGATTTTGTTGCGGCCCACCGGACCTGGTAGTGGTTGAGGCTGAATTTTCCGCCGCGATCCAGATCACTTTCTGATTGAAAAATGGGCGCTGCGGAAAAAGACCAATTGATATCGATTAATTTGTTCTCGGATTGGGACGCTGCAGGAGAAACGTTCAGCGTCAGACCGAGAAGAAATAAGAGAAAAAAATAGAAAAAAACAAATGAATATTTTTTTTGCATGATAAAGCCGGGAACCATGAATCAGTAGTTCAAAATTAACTGGATAGCTGATCCGCTGTATTCGGCTATACTGCTTTCCATAATAAAGTTCCGAAACAATGAATTGCGGTATAAGCAGTTGTAGAAAAAACGTTGAGATAACGGAACGTTTTTTTGACAACCGCTATAATCGGCACATAAACAGATGTATGGCGTTTCAGCCGCCATCCGTAACCCCCAACTTATAGCAGATTTACGGTCAATTACATCTGATCCAGGCGGGAAGTCATCTTTTCGAGATGTTCCTTCAACCTTTTGGGCAGGCGGTCTCCGAATTGTTCAAAGTGTTTGCGGATATCCGGCACTTCAGCCTTCCAGGCGATAGTATCGACTTTTAACAGCTCCGTTATATTTTCAGGGGGTATATCCAGGCCCTCCAGATCCAGGTCGGCCTTGTTCGGCATCAGGGCGATGGGGGTTTTTTGCGCGCCGGCTTTACCCTCGACCCGTTCGCACATCCATTTCAACACCCGGCTGTTTTCTCCGAAACCGGGCCACAGGAATTTACCTTCCGGGCTTTTGCGGAACCAGTTGACGTAGAATATCCGGGGTGCATTGTCGCCCAGCCGGTCACCCAAGTCCAGCCAGTGCTGGAAATAATCTCCCATGTTGTAGCCGCAGAACGGCTTCATGGCAAAGGGGTCGCGCCGCAGTTTGCCGACATCGCCGATATTGGCCGCGGTTGTCTCGGAAGAGGCGGTGGCGCCGAGAAAAACACCGTGGTCCCAATCGTAGGCTTCCTGAACCAGGGGAACCACTTTGGCGCGGCGGCCGCCGAAAATAAAAATATCGATGGGAACCCCTTCGGGTTTTTCCCAATCCGGACAGATGGAGGGGCACTGGGCTGCCGGGGCCGTGAATCGGGCATTGGGATGTGCACCAGGGGTTTCTGCGGCCAGGCTCCATTGGTTCCCTTTCCAATCGATGGCATGGTCCGGCGGGTCGCCGTCCAGTCCCTCCCACCAGATGTCGCCGTCATCCGTGAGCGCGCAGTTTGTAAAAATGATGTTTTCCTTAATGGTGTCCATTGCCATGGGATTGGATTCATAGGAGGTGCCGGGGGCAACCCCAAAGAAACCATACTCCGGATTGATGGCGTACAGACGGCCGTCGGCCCCGATCTTCATCCAGGCAATATCATCGCCGATGGTTTCACATTTCCAGCCCGCAATCGTGGGCTGCAACATGGCCAGGTTCGTTTTGCCGCAGGCGGATGGAAATGCAGCGGCAATATGGAACCGGCGGCCTTCCGGATTGGTCAACCGCAATATCAGCATATGTTCGGCCATCCAACCTTCACGTCTGGCGAGTGCGGATGCAATGCGCAGGGCCAGGCATTTTTTGCCCAGGAGGGCGTTGCCGCCGTAGCCGGAACCGTAGGACCAGATGAGATTTTCATCCGGAAAATGGCTGATGTATTTTTGTTTGATGGGAGCGCACGGCCAGGGAACATCCTTTTGGCCTTTTTTCAGCGGCGCCCCGACCGAATGCAGGCACGGAATAAACTCGCCGTCAGTTCCCAGGATTTCCAGTACCTTCGGGCTGACGCGGGTCATGATATGCATGTTGCATACAACGTAGGGACTGTCGGTGATTTCGACTCCGATTTTTGCAATGGGCGACCCGATCGGTCCCATGGAAAAAGGGATGACGTACAGGGTGCGGCCCTGCATACAGCCCTCATAGAGGCCTTTTAACGTGGTTTTCAGCTTATCCGGATCGATCCAATTATTGGTGGGGCCGGCTTCTATCTTCAGCGGCGTGCTGATATAGGTGCGTTTTTCCACCCGGGCCACGTCACTGGGGTCGGAACGGAACAGGAAGCTGTTGGGTCGGTTTTTCAGCGGGATGGCGCTACCGTCCCGGACCATCCGGGACATCAGGCGGTCGTATTCTTCCCTGGAACCGTCGCACCAGTAAATATTGTCAGGCCGGCACATGTCCGTGACTTCCTTTACCCAATTATCCAGCTTTTTGTTGCGTACCTGGGTTGTCATAGAATTTATCCTCCTCTTATATATTGAAATTCAAAGCCTGCTGTAATCTATAGACAGCGCACCGCTGATTTTTTATAATTCCATATTAAATAAGACACGACATACAGTCAATATTATTTTAGAAGTTATTCATAATCTCCAAAATCGAAAGCGGTCGTTTATATGAAGACATGTCCCGGTATTTTTGAATGAAGCTCCCCGCAGCCAACTGCGGGGTATCAAAGCGGAATTGGTCGTGGCTTTAACCCGACTACGCTCAGTTGAGCTTCGGCGCGGTTCACCTCGCCTTTCATCCCTGCTGCCCCGATAAACCGGGATCTTCGACAAGCAGCAGGGATGAAAGGCGAAGGCGAATGAAATTACGACAGAGGTAAACAAAACCGTAGATGTCGAGAATAACGGCCGCCGGAAATACTCTTGACATAGTCCGGAAAAGGTAATAACTAATTTAGTTACATTCCAGCTATCAAGCGGTTCCAAAACATCGTCCTGCGCAAGAATCAGGGGCGTATGCCGATATCATCATCATAACATTCAAAAAGGGGGTAACAAATGAAACGATTGAGTGTGATGGTAATTGTACTGACCGTTTTGTTCGGCTTAAGCGGCTTCATCGTTCCGGAAGCGCCGGCCCAGACGACCAGCCAGATATTGATCGGCGGCGGCCGCACGGACGACGCCTGGTATCCGTTTTCCCAAGCCCTGGCAAAATTCATCAATGAAAAATCAACCTGGCTGAAGGCCGACGCGGTTTCAACCGCCGGCATTTCCGGCAATTTTGACATGGTCAAGGAACAGCCCGATAAATATATCGGCATTTCCAGTTTCTCCCAGATCCATTACCGACCGGGTCATGACTACAGCAAGAAAAGGGTGCCCCATACCGGAGACCGCTTCATTGCCACGGCCAGCACCATGACCCAGTGCCTGATCACCTATGACGCTAAAATAAAACGGGTTGAAGATCTGGCAGGCAAGGTTGTGGATGTCGGCCGCAAGGGCGCTGCCAACACTCCTGACCATATGGCCATCCTGAAAGCTTACGGGGTCGATGACAAAGTCAAGGAGATCGTATACACCGGTTACGGCGGCGGAGCCAGCAAGATGATGGATGGGCTGGTGGACGCGTCCTTTCTGCTGTTTAATCACATTTATCCCCGCACTTTCAGCAAGGGGGGGCTGATCGACAAACTGGAAACCAAAGCGCCGGTTTACTACATTGGTTTTGATCGGGATAAACTGCTGGCACTGATGGAGCAGGAATTTGCCGTCCTGCCGGTGCGGGTGCCTGCCAAGGCCCTCGATCCGGTCACCCAGCCCAATGACATCTGGGCTTTCAACGATCCCACCTTTTTTATCGCCGATGAAAGGATGGATCCCAAGATCGTATATGAGGTTACCCGGGTAATCTGGGAAACCCCGGCGGAAGAATGGGCCAAGTGGCATCCCATCGGCGCACATATGACGCCGGAGTTTAAACCGGCCCCGCCTTCTCTGAAGCTGAACAAGCTTCATCCGGGCGCCAAGAAATACTACGATGAAAAAGGGATCAAGGTCCAGGACCTGGTGGAATTGCTGAAGTAGGTTTTCTGTCGTCAGTTCGTTTTGCTGAAACGAGGCCCGCATGAAGATTGTCAATAAAGTCATCGCTGTCGTCCTGCCCATTGTGGCGATAGCGATGGCTGTTTATCAGATGATGTATACCCAGATGCTGATCCAGGATCCGGACGGCCATGTCATCACCCATCTGGGGTTGGCACTGGTGGTGGTTTTTTTGTCGCTGATGCTGAGTGCGGATACAAAATCGCGCTGGTATATCGGCCTGGGGTTGTTTCTTCTGTCGGTGGCGGTAACCGGCTATCTAATGATTGAGCTGGACGAAATCCTGGAATATCGCACCTCCATACCGGCCCCATCCGACCTGGTGGCCGGCACCCTGATCATCATCATTCTGATCGTGGGCAACTGGGTCATATTCGGCCGCAGTTTTCCCATCGTCTGCATGATCGCCATCGTTTACTTGATTTTCGGCCGGTATCTGCCGCCTCCGTTTACGGTGCCGGACATATCCTACTGGCGCCTGCTGATGTGGATGAGCGTGGAATTGGGAACCGGAAAAGGGGTGTACGGCGATATCCTCGAACTTTCCGCCAACTACCTGTTTCTGTTTATATTTTTCGGCGGCATCCTGGATGCTTTCGGCGGCACCCGGTTTATCATCGGTCTGGGGCGCTGGGTGGGTTCGAAGATGCGGGCGGGCCCGGCCATGGTTGCCCTGATCGGCAGCTCTCTATTAGGGACCGTTACCGGCAGCACCGTTGCCAACATCACCATTACCGGCAGCTTTACCATCCCCATGATGAAAAAGAGCGGGTATACGCCCGAACAGGCCGGCGCCATTGAAACCGTATCCTCCAACGGCGGGCAGATCATTCCGCCGATCATGGGGGCCACGGCCTTTCTGATGGCCAGTTACACCAATATCCCCTATATCGAGATCGTAAAGGCTGCCATTATACCGGCCCTGTTATACGTGGGCTGCGTGTTTCTGTATATCACCCTGACGGCTTATAAAATGGAAATCCGGCCGATCGTCGAAAAAATCAGCGGCCGGCAGGTATTGCTGGATTCGCCTATCTTCTTTTTCCCCCTGGGGGTTTTGGTTTATTTGCTGGCAGAGGGGTATACCCTGCCGTTTGTCGGATTCTGGAGCATCATCACCACCATTGTCGTGGGCACCCTTACCGGTATTTTGCGAAAGGATGCACGCCTGAGCCTCCGTCACATATTAAGGGATGTCGTTAAAAGCACCAACTCGGCCTGTTCTGTGGCCATGATCTGCGGCCTGCTGGGGGTGGTGGTCTCCGCCATCGTCAGCAGCGGGCTTGGCATCAAACTGCCCCTTGCCATTGAAGACCTGAGCGGCGGCATCCTGGCCGTGGCCCTGTTTATTACCATGGTCAGTTCAATCATCCTGGGAATCGGCGTTCCCACACCGGCCGCCTATATGCTGGTGGCTGTGGGTGCTGTGCCGAGCCTTCTCAACATGGGCGTGCCGCTCTTGGCCGCTCATCTGTACTGTTTTTACTTTGCGATCTGTTCTCATATTACCCCGCCGGTGGCTGTGGGAGCCCTGGTGGCAGCCCAGATAGCCGGCGCCGATTACTGGAAGACGGCCTGGGAGGCGGTCAAAGCGGCTTTTGCCAAATACCTGCTCCCCATATTCTTTATCTATGCACCGGTTACCATCCTGATGCCGGAAGCCGGATTTTGGTTCTCTGCCCTGCAACTGATTACGATCCTGGTGGTGATTGCCACGCTACAGATCGGCATTTCCAATTACTGTTTTAATTATCTGGAGCGGCTGGAACGGTTCGGGTTTATCCTGGCTTCGATCCTGGGATTGTTTGCGATACTGACCAAGGCGGCGGTTTTCTTTTACGCCGGGTTCGGACTGTTTGTCGTTTGTATGGGATGGCAGGTTATTTTAATTAAAAAAACAGGCAGGTTAAAACCGGCTTCCGAATAATTTAGTTTAAATAATTAGGCGGATAGGCTGAAGGCTGAAGCTTTCCGGGGTCGGGACCATCCATATTTAGCCTAACTGCCTTCGGCCTAAACCCCATCAGCCTGTTTTTCTCACCCCCCCCAGGCGGTCACCGGTCCGGAGGCCCCGGCTTTTACTGAAATCGACGGCCGCGAGTTTAACATTGTCAAACTGGACCCGTTCCACAAGGATGCCCCCGTCGGCAGTGGAGACCACAAAACCCCTATCTTCAACAATTTCAATTATATCGCCGGCTCGTCCCTGCAACGGGTAGGGTTTGGCTTCCCAGATTTTCAGCGCCCGGCCCTCAAAGGTTGTAACCGCTCCCGGACTGGGATTCGACCCGCGGATCATGTCATATACCCCCTGGGTGGAATGCTTCCAGTTGATGACGGTATCCGATTCTGTAATAACCGGCTGGAAAGAAACCTTGGATTCATCCTGGGGAATCGGCCGGGCCTTGCCTTCCCGGACGAGTGCGACGGCCCGGGCGATCAAATTGATTCCCAGGGGATACAGCTTTTCAAAGTAGAGGCTTTTGACGGTATCATCCGGGCTGATATCCACTTTTTCCTGGAGGATGACGGGGCCGGTATCCACGCCTTCATCGATCAGGTGGATGGTGACGCCGGTTTCCCGCTCGCCGCGGATAACGGCCCAGTTGATGGCGGAACCGCCGCGGTATTTGGGCAGCAGGGAAGGGTGGTAATTGATGCCGCCGTGGGTGGCGGACTTAATCATCTCCAGCGGTGCGAATTGAGTCACAAACGCCAGGACCAGCAAATCCGGTTTCAGTTCACGCACCCAGGCGACGCTTTCCGGATGTTTCAGCTTTGCCGGCTGCAGCAGGGGCAGCCCCTGTTCCAATGCCAGCGCTTTAACCGGATTGGGGCGTTTTTGTCCGGGCAGATCCGGCACGGTGATCACGCCGACAATGTTTTCACCCTGTTGGATGAGCGCAGCCAGCGAATCCTTGCCGAAAGGCGCCTGGCCGATAAACACGATACGCATAGGTTCCTCCTTGTAATTTCGTTTAAACAGTTTCCCAAACCGAAAAGTGGATTCTGCCGTCTCGTTGATCGGAGAGCAAATGGCTATGTAATCGTTAACGAAATTATATTTGCTTCATCACATAAAAAAAAACCGCTTTCAAGGGTTTTATTGGCCCGGGCAAGTTATCATCTTGATTCCCGCCGTAAAATTTGATTAGAGTGACTGGAAAAATACTTTCCGGCTGGAACGGATTCATCCCGGAAGCACTTTTGATTGGGGGATTAACTTGAAAGATGTTCATCAGGTTCGAATAGACCGGGTCCGAGAGGCTATGCAGCTAAAAGAGCTGGACGCCTTTCTGGTGCTCATTGCCGAAAACCGCCGCTATTTAAGCGGATTTACCGGTGAAGACACCCAGTTTGACGAGTCGGCCGGGGCGCTATTGATTACAGCCGAAAAATTGCTCTTGGCAACCGATTCCCGCTTTGAATTGCAAGCCCGGCAGGAAGCCCCCGACTATGAAACCATCATATACAGGGAAGGGTTGGCCAAGGAATTGCCGATAATTCTGAAAGGATACCAAACCAGACGTCTGGGTTTTGAAAGCATCCGCGTCTCCCGGGCCCAGCACCGGAAAATGATAACAGCTTTGAAAGATGCCCATCTGGCGGTCGAACTGGCGGATACCGAGGATATTGTCGAAACGCTGCGCGTTGAGAAAACACAACCCGAGATCGGGGCCATCCGCAACGCCCTGGGGCTGGCGGAATCCGTTTTCGGCCAGGTTGCCGCTGATATAAGACCGGGCATGACCGAAAAAGAGGCGGCCTGGTCTTTGGAGAAGGCGCTGCGGGAAGCGGGTGCAGACGGGCTGTCCTTTCCTGCCATCGTGGCTTCGGGACCCAACAGCGCGCTGCCCCACGCCATTCCCGGGGACCGTCCGCTGCGGTCGGACGAACCGATCCTGTTTGACTGGGGGATCCGCCTGGAAGGGTATTGCTCGGATATTTCCCGTACCCTGGTCATGGGGGAACCGGATACAACCTTTCAAAAAGTCTTTCAAACCGTCAGGGAAGCCCAGGAAATGGCCATTGAAGCCATAAAACCGGGAATCGGCACCAAAGCCGTGGACGAGATTGCCCGGCGCCATATTGAAAAGATGGGTTTTAAAGATTGCTTCGGCCATGGGTTGGGTCACGGCGTCGGCCTGGCCATTCACGAACAGCCCCGGCTCAGTCCCCTGGGCGATAAAAAACTGGCGGCAGGAATGGTATGCACGGTGGAGCCGGGCATCTATCTGCCGGGTTGGGGCGGTGTCCGCCTGGAGAATATGATTGTGGTCACGGCTGACGGGGTCGATGTTCTGAACAGAACGACCGTGGACGAAGTCCGGTTGGGAGTATAAGCATGTCTGCAATGGATGAATTTGTCGACCGTTATATCAATTACATGCTGGTTGAAAAAGGCCTGGCCGCTAAAACCATTGAAGCCTACAGCCTTGATCTATCCGAGTTCCTGAATTTTCTCAAACAAGCCGGAATCGATCAGGTTGCATCTGTGGATCCGGCGGTATTATTGAAACACCTGATATCCCTCCGGAACAGCGGCCTGGGCCCCCGTTCCAGGGCCCGCCATCTGGTAACGCTGCGGGGTTTTTTTCGTTTCTTGGTCCAGGAGAAACTATTGACCCAGGACCCGTCGCGTCAGATCGATATGCCCAAAAGCGGGCTGCGGCTGCCGGATGTTCTGTCCATCAAAGATGTTGAGAAGCTTTTAAATGCGCCGGACCCCGGCAAACCCAAAGAGACCAGAGATGCCGCCATGATCGAGCTTCTCTATGCAGCCGGGCTGCGGGTTTCCGAACTGGTCAATCTTAAGGTTCGCGATGTCAACCTTGAAGCCGGTTTTGTCAGGGTGTTCGGCAAAGGCGCCAAGGAGCGGGTGGTGCCCATCGGTCTTTACGCCAAGGAAAAAATCAATACCTATCTGGAAACATTCCGGCCGCTGCTGTTAAAGACACATATCAGCTCCCACCTCTTTGTGGGTCGGGCGGGTAAGCCCATGACCCGCCAGGGGTTCTGGAAACTGCTCCGGCGGTATGTCCTGCGGGCCGGCATTCATAAAAATGTCACGCCGCATTCGCTGCGGCATTCGTTTGCCAGTCATCTGCTGGAAGGCGGCGCGGATTTAAGGGCGGTGCAGATCATGCTGGGGCATGTGGATATCTCCACCACCCAGATCTATACCCATGTGGCCCGGGAGCGGCTGAAAATCGTCCATGAGCAGTTTCATCCGCGCGGATGAATACTGCAGAGACGATAATGATTCCTCGGGGAAAAGATCAGAGTTTACCTGATTTACTTTGTACTTATCTTTGTATAATCACAAAATCCAAGCACCAAAATACAAACAAATTTCAGTTGCCAATAATCAATTTCCGAAACCTTTTATGATTTATTGTTTTCATTTTAGGGATTTTGGTCATTGATGTTTGTTTGAGAATTGGGATTTGATACTTGGAATTTCAAATATCGAGTGAAATCCTGTAGGTATACATTCCAGAACCACACCACAAGGTCTCAGGACTGCGATGACCTGCGATTACTTCATCATCCGTTTCGGGCAGGACCGGCAGGGCGTGTTAGGATTCCCCTGGGCGAGGCTGTCGCGGAAGCTGCGAAACGCTTCACTGTCCCATATTTCCATGGGGTCCTGCTCGCGGACATTCCCGAAAACCCGGCGGTTGGGATCCTGGCAGCTCATGGGCACATTCACATAAACGCAGGGAGACACCGCGCCGTCGGCCGAGACAAACAGGGAGCGCTGGATGTTTTCGCGGCAGTTGTTGCCGGGGGCGTCTGGATCGGGAAGTTCGAAGTGAAACCCTAAATCCAGTTCCCGTGCCCGGATGGCGGTCTCTTCCAGGACGACGGCAGCACGGGCAAGTTTATGGGGATCCTGAAGTGAGAAAGCTTCCCCGGTCAATTGTGGGTCCGGAAGGAAGTCCAGCGTGCTGATGACGACGGCGTGCACCCCCAGCCGTTTCATCAGGTCGGGGAGTCCGCGTACGTTGTCCAGGTTGGATGCCAGCAGGAGATAGGCAATATGGATTTCCAGGTGGACGCCCTGCCGTTTTTCCCGGACCATCTGCAACGTCGATATCGCGGCACACACCTGGCCGAAATCCATGCCGTGGCGGGGGGCGTTGCCGGTGGAATCCGTACCGGCCAGAGAAAACGCCACGATGTCTATCCCGCTGTCAACGATCCGGAGCGCCAGGTCCGGCGTCATGAGCAGACCGCCGGTGGTGGTGGAAACACTGCAGCCGGCCTTGCGGGCCAGGGCGACCATTTCAAAAAAGAACGGGTTTAGGAGCGGCTCCCCCCAACCCTGGAGATGAACCCGGCCTGCCCGCCGCATCAGGGGCCACAGCCGGACAAAGGTGTCTCCCGCCATGTCGCGACCCAGCCAGTTTTCCTGTAAAACCGTTCGGGGGCAATAGGTGCAGCGGCCCGGGCAGCGGGAAGTAACTTCCACCTGAAGGCAGTCCAGGGGTCGGCGGACGCCTAGAAATGTCTCTTTGAAGGTTTCCCAGAAGCCGGGACCCCGGAATTTACGATTTGCCGGTGTGAGCTTATTTAAATTCATGTGTTCAGTGCCTCCCAAAATTTTACAGCCGTGACACCGGGTCCGCCGGTTTTATCTCCCACTCGGTTTGGATGCAGGGCAGAAATGGCTGAGCGCCCCATTTGCGTTTGAAAAAACGGATACCCGCGTTGACCCCCAGGCCCAAATTCATACGGGTATGTCCGCGCCGGGCCGCTTCGTCCATTAGACCGGAAAAGACCCGGTCGGAACTGCCCGGCGGCGCCAGGGATGGATCCCGGAAGCAGAACATGAACAAAGCGGTATGCAGCGACGCGTATTCTCCCACGGCAAACGCGGCCAGCCGCCCCCCGGCGGTCCGGGCGGAGACAAGCATACTGCCGGGAGACGCCTGGAGGTAGCGGGGGATTTGCCTGAAAATCCGGCGTGTGCCGGCTGCCAGTGTTCGCTGTGACAAAAAGCGATCCACCAGGGCCTGGTGGTCGTGTTCAAGCTGCCGGCCGTGTTCGATGGTCAGCTCGCGGTCCGCCCGGCGCAACAGATTTCTCAGTTTCGCTGCGGGCGGCGGCGCCGGTACCGGCAATACAAAGTAGTCGTCCCGGCCGGATCGGATTTTCCCGGGGGCCTGGGGCGGCCGGGTAGGGCTGATGACGGTGATCTTCTGCAACCCGGGGATCTTCAACGCCTGATCCACGGCATGGGACATGGCGTTGCTATCCACGGGATCGTGCAGCGGGTATCCGATGAGAACGAGTTGTCCTTCCGTCTCATAGCCCACGCAAGCGCCGAACAGGCGGGGTCGCGACCCTGCCACAGAACGCACGTAGGAAATGACCTGTTCGGGAACCACGGCGCCGGCGCTGACCCGGTCCAGCCGGTCGGGCCCGATCATCGGCCCCTCCGGACCATGAACCCGGCTTCGACCAGCATCCGGCGCAGGTTGATCATGTGCGCCGATCCCACAAACACCGCACAGCGCCCTTCTTCCAGGTGGGGGCCCATGCGTTCCAGAAAGACGGCGTCGCGGCGGTGGATGACGAACTCGGAGCGGGTGGGAAATTCAGCGCTGGTCCCATACAGATTATCCACATCCCCCTTGAGATAGGCGCGCACATAGCGCTTGATATACCCTTGCCAAAGGTGAGATTGGCGAAAGAAATTGACGATTCGCTCAATGCTGATGCTTTCCAGGGTCTGGATCTGTTCCGGGATGGTCTCCATGGCGACAACCGATTTTCCCATGTCATGGCCCAGATGCCAGGCTTCCAGATCGACGGACTGCGTCCAGCCCTGTCGTTTGAGAAATTCGGACCAAAGCGAGAAAAAAGCCGTCCAGTGACGGGTCCGGGACAAGAAATAGCTTACATCGGGCGGGTCCGGCATGCGGGTGCCTATGAGAGCGGCCCAGAAACCCCGGGGGCCGCAGACGACCCTTTCCAGACTACGGACTTCGGCTTCGGTCAGTGCGTCCATGAGCCGGGGACTTTCCGGATCGGGATGGCGGCCGGTTTCGGATACCTGTTCCAGGCTGGTCGAATCCAGCGGCCCTTCGAACAAGACCGTGTCGACTTTTTCAAAGAGTTTCCGCAGGGAAAACTCAAAGCTGTAACAGAAAAAATGAGCGGTGCCGCCGATCCATGACGTGCGTCCGTTTTTTTCGATTTCCCAGAGCATGTTAAAGCGCCGCTGCTTCGGCAGGCTTGCCATAAACTGTTCCTTGGACACGGGTTCCCGGGGCAGGGCTGCCAGCATGTCCATGAGCAACCCGGCGCCTGCCCGTTCTGTACCGTTTTCCTGCCACTGCGCCATTTCATATGCCGGGCCGGGTGCTGCACCCCACTTTGTCTTGAAACGGCGGATTCCCGCATTGACGCCCAAACCCAGATGCAGGTAGGTTTTTCCGCTTTCAGCGGCCCGGCGAATCATTTCACGAAAGAGCAGATCGGAAGCATACGGGGTATGGTGGGTGCGGGAGTGGGCGCCGATGAGATAGGAGCAGAAACGGTGCGGCGCCGAATCCAAAAGCAGGCTGGCCGCCAGGTTGCCGTCGCCATCCCAGGCATTTAAGAGCGACAGGCCGGGAGCGTACTTTAAAACCGTCTCGGTTCGGGCGAACAGTTCCCGTACGGTTGGCGGCAATCCTTTACGACCCACGAATTCAGCCCACAGACGCCGGTGCGCCGGGGTAAAAACAGCGCCTTCTTCCACTTGCAGCAAGGCGGCTGCCCGTTGGGAAAGACGATCCAGCCGGGGAGACACCGTAGCGTCGGCATTCAGAATGTAATACCGGTCCCGGTCGCAGCAGTGGGGTTTTAAATTCCCGGGCAGGTCCGGAGAGATGGCCCAGCAGTCGCGCGCCCGGGTGCGTTGCAGGGCCCGGGACAGGGCTGCACCAAATTCTTCGGCCCGGTATTCGCCATCGAGGGGGTAACCCACCGCCAGGAGCCAATCTTCGGCGGCAATGAAAAGATAGGGGCCCTCCAAAAACGGCTCACCCCCTGACATGGCGCTCATAAATTGAGCGGAATGTTCGGGGATAGAGGCATTTTCCAGGATTGTATGCAATTCCGGGGGGTTCAAATCATAACTCCCGATGGTTTTTAATAATGCAGCGTTTCAACCGCCGGACTGTTCAATATTAACTGGATAAAATTTCAAAAAGCCGCTATTTATTTCGAATATTAACGTCACCGTTGTTCGTTGTCAATTTAAGGATTAAATGGGATGGATTTAACTTCAGGCCAGGTCGACTTTATCCGTGAATGGAATAGACGCTTGTCGAAACCCATATCCATTCGGCTGTACCAGATAGCCGATGAAAGAACCGGGCTGTTTGAAAAATTCGGCGGAATGCTGTCGCAGCTTGCGTCAAAAGTTGGATTCATTACGGAGAACGGGGAGGGGACGGAAATCCCCGCCTTGTTGCCGGGAAACGCATGGCGCTATCACCTGGTGCCGGCGGGTGCAGAACTTAAACCTTTTTTTGAACTTGCGGCCATGATCGCTCAGGATTCCGGTGAGCTGCCGGAATTCGACACCGCTTCCCTCAAGGCTGTCCAGTTGCCGTCACGCATAAAAATCTACCTGACCAACTACTGCCCCCACTGCCGGGATGTGGTCACGCGCATTATGCCGCTGCCGCTGTTCAATATTTTTCCCGGATTCCTGGAAACGCTGATGCATCCTGATTTCCAGACGCGTTTGGGGGCCATGGTCGTGTTCGAAGATATCGCCGAGCGCAGCCCGGCGCTGGCCCGAACGGCCCTTGACCCCATCTGGCAAAAACTGGATGCCGTGGACGAGAGTGTCAGGGGAGACATGCTCTATCTATTCGGGTTAACGGGGGATGCGGGATGGTTTTCCCGTCTGGAAGCCTATCGGTCAGCGGAATTAACCGAGGAGCTGCGAGGGGTTGTGGAAGAGGCGATCGATAACTTGCAAAGTAAAAAATAACATTCAATTCAACATTGTTGTCGCTAAATATTTTAAACGGTTGCAATGTATCTCCGTTATAAAACCATTACATCAAATTTGGTGTTGACCCGATATGGAATTTGCGATAGAATTTTACAAAACAATTTCAGGACGATCCCCCATGCAGGAGTTTCTCAACGATTTGAAGGAAATCGATTTTAACGCATATCTTGAAGAACAGTTGAAAGATCCGGATTTCGTGGAGCGCTTTAAAAAGGCTGGTAAAGCCTGGGATATTGCCTTGCAACTCGCTGCTTTAAGAGAGGAATGCGGGTTGTCTCAAAAAGAGCTGGCAAATCTAGCGGGAACGTCTCAACAGCAGATCAGTCGACTGGAATCACCCTCATATGAAGGGCATTCCCTGAGCATGTTGCGACGTGTGTCGGAGGTTCTTGGGGCGACGATCCATGTTCAAATTCAGCGCGGAAGCTGTCCAAAACGGCTAATGGTTGCCGAAAAAAAAGCCGGTTATGGAATAATCAGATCAAAAAAGAAACGCCCCCGCAATTAAGCAAGGGCGTCAAGCCAACGATGCTATCGCTGGCGCTGTTATCAATTTTTAGATACAATAACCCTATTGCCGTAGTAGAAGCCAAAGACAATAGTTATTCAGTCTTTACGCAGGTGAAATTCCCCCTTCCCATATAGATGGGGATGCCCATTCGAACAGTCGGCCCGGCTTCAGTTTCTTAAAGTGATCGCGGAAAGCCGCTGCGAAGCATTTTAAGATTGACTCTTTATTAATATTTTTGTATTCGATTTAATAAGTTATCAGCAATCATCCTATAAATCCGGACTGATTCCTCACCGCCGGCCAATCGGAGATGTTTTCATCATGAAGAGGAACATCGTCCTGAACGCTACGCGCCTTCATGCCCCTGCGGGTTTCGAGTTTAAAACTGCATCTTGGCCCGTTCGCAATGTCCTTAAATTTATCTACTTTAGCAAACCGGCAGAAAAAGTGAACCGCCCATGAAACAGGTCGTCATCGAAAACCCGGTTTTAAATTCGCCCTTTCGCGAGCCCACCCGCCATTTTCGCTTCACCGACGAAGGCATCACCAATGAAATTGAGGACGGCCGCAGGATCAGCTCCTATTTCGTGCCCATCGCCCGCCCCAAGAAAAAAGGAAAACAGCGCGCCCTTTTCGAAACCGAGTGGACCCAGGACCGCATCGAAGAAAATAAATTCGTCAACGAAGTCCGGCGCCGCGTCAGCCTGTGGCGCAAAGGCGGTTATCTCGGGGTTACGCCCACCACGACCCGGCTGCTTAAGTACTGGACCGATCCCGACCGCGAGAAAAAGCTCTTTTTCTGCCAGATAGAAGCCCTTGAAACCGCAATCTATATTACCGAGGTGGCCCGCAAATTCGGCGATGCCTGGATCGAAAATGATCTTCGGGCTGCCAACGACACCTCCAATCCGGGCCTGCCGCGCACAGCCTTTAAAATGGCGACCGGCTCCGGCAAAACCGTGGTCATGGCCATGCTGATCGCCTGGCAGGCGCTCAACAAGCTGGCCGACCCCCAGGCGGCGCGCTTTTCCGATACGTTTTTACTGATTGCCCCCGGCATCACGATCCGGGACCGTTTGCGCGTCCTCTTCCCCAACGACCCGCAGAACTATTACCGCCAGCGCGACGTCCTCCCGGCTGACCAGCTCAAACTACTTGACCGGGCCAAGATCCTCATCACCAACTTCCATGCTTTCCAACAGCGGGAAAAGGTTGCCGCCGGCAAGCTCACCAAAACCATCCTTGCCAGGGGTGATACCAGTGCATTCACCGAAACGCCCGCTCAGATGGTGCGCCGCGTCTGCCGCGAGCTTGGGAGCAAGAAAAACATTGTCATTATCAATGACGAGGCCCACCACTGCTACCGGCGCAAGCCGGACGGCGACGACGTTAAACTTACCGGTGATGACCGGATTGAAGCCAAACAGCGCGAGGAAGAGGCCCGGGTCTGGATTTCCGGCATTGAGGCGGTCAAGGCCAAGATCGGCGTGAAAGTCATCTATGATCTTTCGGCCACGCCGTTTTTTCTGCGCGGCTCCGGCTACCCGGAAGGCATCCTCTTTCCCTGGGTCGTTTCCGACTTTTCGCTGATCGACTCCATTGAGGCCGGCATTGTCAAGGTTCCGCGCGTGCCGGTTGCCGACGATTCCATGACCGGCGAGCAGCCCACCTATCGTGATCTCTGGCTGCGCATCCGCGAGGAGCTCCCCAAAAAAGGGCGCAGAACCCAGGCGGTCAGTGGTGAACCCAAGCTGCCGGCCGAGCTTCAGGGCGCTTTGCACAGCCTCTACAGCAATTACGAGAAATATTACCGTCTGTGGGAGAAAAACGATGAGGCCAGGGCCAAGGGCCTTACCCCGCCGGTCTTTATCGTAGTCTGCAACAATACCAATGTCTCGAAGCTTGTTTTCGACTATATTGCCGGATGGGAAAAACCGATTGGCGAAGCCACGGTTGTCCAGTCCGGCCAGCTCCCTATCTTTGGCAACGACGACAGCCGGGGCGGCTGGCTGAAACGTCCCAACACGATTCTGGTGGACAGCTGGCAGCTTGAATCGGGGGAGTCCATGAGCGCCGAATTTAAAAAAATAGCCGCCCGCGAAATAGAGGAATTTAAGGATGAATACCGCCTGCGCTTTCCCGGCCGGGATGCGGAAGATCTCACGGATGAAGATCTGCTTCGTGAGGTGATGAACACGGTCGGCAAATCCGGCAAGCTGGGCGAGCACGTCAAATGCGTTGTCAGCGTTTCCATGCTGACGGAAGGTTGGGATGCCAACACCGTTACCCATGTCCTGGGTGTGCGCGCCTTCGGCACCCAGCTTCTGTGCGAGCAGGTGGTCGGCCGGGCTCTGCGGCGCATGTCCTACCCGCCGGACCTGGATCTATATCCGCCCGAGTATGCCGAGGTTTACGGTGTACCGTTTTCTTTCATCCCCTGCAGCGGATCCACCAAAGAACCGAAACCCGGGCCCGTGCCGACCCGCGTGCGCGCCCTGGAAAACCGGCTTTCTTGCGAAATCACCTTCCCTCGCCTGCAAGGCTACCGCTACGATGTGCCCGGTGAAAAGCTCATCGCAACCTTTGGCGAAGACTCCAGGCTTTCGCTTTCCACCGCCGACGTTCCTACCGAAACTGAAATGTCCCCGATTGTCGGTGCCACAGAGAAACATCGCTTGGAGGATCTTAAACGCCGCCGGTCCAACGAAATCGCCTTTCTGCTCGCCAAACTTACCCTGGAGCAGTACTTTCGCGATGACGACGGCAACGACAAGCCCTGGCTTTTTCCGCAGCTTTTGGCGATTGCCAAACGCTGGCTGGCTCAGTGTGTAACGCTCAAAGACCATACCTTTCCGCAGCTCCTTCTGCTGATCGATTTTGCCCATGCTGCCGCAGACCGGATCTACAAGGCCATTGTACAGTCGAGCTACGGCATACCTGCCTTAAAGCCGATCCTGCGCCCTTATGACACGCTCGGTTCTACCCGCTATGTGGATTTTGATACGATCCGGCCGGTCTATGCCACAAAAGAAGATAAATGCCAGGTGTCGCATGTTGTGGCCGATACCGACTCCTGGGAGCAGAAAATGGCTCAGGCATTAGAGGATATGAACGAGGTGCGCCGGTATGTCAAAAACTACCATCTCGGGTTTACCATTCCTTACATATTTAACGGCAAAGAAAAGAATTACAACCCGGATTTTATTGCCTGCCTTGACGACGGCAGAGGCGACGGCGATTTGCTGAACCTCATCATCGAGGTCACCGGCGAAGCCAAAAAAGACAAGGCAGCCAAAGTCACCACGGCCCGCGCCCTCTGGATTCCGGCCGTAAACAACCACGGCGGCTTCGGCCGTTGGGATTTTATCGAGATTGCCGATCCCTGGGATGCACAGAACCTGATTCGCGGCAGTCTTAAACAGAAGGCCGGTTAAAAAACAAAGGCGCCTCGCTGCCGGTAAAGAATAATACGCTTGATAATCGGTCTGAATTTAGTATTATATTCGGACAGGAGGTGAAAAAAATGAACATTACACGCGATATCAAGCCGGTTACTTACCTGAAATCCAAAGCAGCAGATTTACTCAATCAAATCAACGAGACCCGATGTCCTGTCATTATTACCCAAAACGGGGAACCGCGCGCCATTCTTCAGGACCCTGAAAGCTATGAAAATATGCGCAATGCAATCGGAATATTGAAGGCGCTTTCCCAGGGCGAGGCCGATATTAAAAGCGGAAAAACCAGATCTCAGGACGAAGTGTTCAGGGAAATAGAAAGCTCACTTGAAGGCAAGCTTAAATGAATCAAGGGTATGAAATCAGATGGGCTCGCGTTGCGGAGAATGATTTAAAAGAGATTATAGAAGATATTTTATTACAGAGAGTTGTGAGTATGAAATAACGGAAACTCAAACCGCAGAGCCCGGGAAAAATGAATAAAAAGAATAGCGCAAAAAAGCTCGAATCCATCCACCACAAGGATAAGCGCCGGAACATCCCCACAGAGGAGCTGCGCGACTTTGTGGCTGATGATGAAGCCGCACCCAAAACCATGCTGTATCCCCGCGATCCGTCGCTTGATCCGCAGCTCGTCTGGAAGGGCAAAGACGATCAGGACCGCACCGATTTGGCCGTGCCGGTGGTCCCGATCTACATCCAGGAAAAGATTCACCCCCAGGCCATCATTGCCGATCTGCCGCGCAAGGCCCAGCCCGGCGACAATCAGCTTGATCTCTTTGCCGACTTTAACGGCGGACCGGAAGGATTTGAGCAGAAAATCGACTTTTATAAGCACGATCAGAACTGGTCAAACCGCATGATCCTGGGCGATTCACTGCTGGTGATGTCGAGTCTGGCTGAAAAAGAGGGCCTCAAAGGCAAGGTGCAGACCATCTACTTTGATCCGCCCTACGGCATCAAGTTCGGCTCCAACTGGCAGGTGAGCACCCGCAAACGCGACGTCAAGGACGGTAAAGCCGAGGACGCCACCCGCCAGCCCGAGCAGGTGCGTGCTTTCCGCGATACCTGGAAGCTGGGCATTCATTCTTATCTGGCCTATCTCAGGGATCGGTTGTCAGTGGCCAGGGATCTGTTGACCGAAACAGGCAGCGTCTTTGTGCAGATTAGTGAAGAAAACCTACATCTGGTGCGTTGTGTTCTTGATGAAGTATTTGGTAGTGAAAATTTTTTAAGCCAAATTAATTATGCAACTACAGGCGGTTTTGACACACTGACACTTTCAAGAATTGGTGACCATCTTATTTGGTATGCGAAAGAAAAAAAGCATGTAAAATATCGGCAACTATTTGATGAAAAAGGTTCTGCGCTTGATCAGCAAAAGA